>DATCLI010000061.1:0-10823 GCA_036563955.1 Clostridia bacterium
AGATCATAATACATGAAGTTTTTCTATTAAAATGTGATTATAATTATATACAATGATTTCTGAACTTTGAAGGAGATGTATAAATGAAAAGGGCTCTTTTATTAGGCGACTATAAATATGCCTGTTATCATCCTCTTACTGGTATAGATGATGTACTTCGCAGTATATTTGACGGCTTATTTGAGATAACTGTTGAAGAGGATTATGGGAATCTAACGATAGGCCGGTTAAAAGCTTACGATATGGTAATTTCTTACGCCGACAACTGGAAAACAAAAGGCACAAAATCCGCCGCGGCAGCTTTAGTTTCTTATGTTATCGGAGGCGGTAATTTGCTTGCTATACACAACGGACTTATTTTGACAAACACTTTTGAAACGAATTTGTTATTAGGTGCCAGGTTCACCGGCCATCCCCCCCAGTGCCTGCTGGACTATGTTCCGACTAATGTTGATCATGCTGTGAGCGAAAGGTTTGAAACCTTTAAAACAACCGAGGAACCTTATATTTTTGATTTTGATATCTTTACAAAAAAGGATGTCCTCGTTGAGATCAAATATGCCAACAAACTTATTCCCGCTGTTTGGTGCCACGAATACGGCTGGGGCAGGGTTGTGTGTATAACACCGGGCCATCAGCCTGAGTCATTCCACCGACCGCTTAGAAAGATTATCTATAGGGCAGGTCTATGGTTCCTTGACAGAATATAAGAAAGGAGAATGCAGATATGAAAATGAAAGTTTTCCTGTCAGGAGATTATACATATCCGCTTTTTCATCCTCTTACCAATGTGGATCAGGAAATATTTGAAATTCTTGGGTCCAATATAGAAATTGCTTTGAATACTGAACATTTTGAAACTCTTGAAGCTTGGGATTATAAAAAATTTGACGCCGTTATCCTCTATAACGATCATTGGATAGACAAATCGCCAACTGTTCATCAACAGGTACAGGCTTTGATAGATTATGTTGTCCTCGGCGGCGGCCTTGTTGTTATTCATAATTTTGAGCCGGGTGTAGACTATGAAATAGCACAGATGCTCGGATGCAGTCTTAAAAAGACGCTAACTCCCTACGAGCGCAGGCTTATCCGGTATGTGCCGGCTGAGGCTGATCACCCGATTCTTAAAGACATTAATTCGTTCGAAATTGAGGATGAACTGTTTGACCTCTACCACGATGATCTGTGTGAGAAGACTATCCTTTTGGATGCCAAGTTGGACAATGGTGTTGAGATTCCTATGGCTTGGTCTGTAGAGTTCGGGCTTGGGCGAATTGTATGTACCGCCCCCGGTCATGATATTAAGGCTTTTACTAACCCCGAATATAGGAAGTTTCTTCGCAACAGCGTACTCTGGACAGCTAAAAGATTATAACAAATATAAAATAAAGGGAAGTGATAACGTGAAAAAAGCAATTCTAATTGGTGATTATGAAATTGCTCGATTGCATCCCCTTGCTGGTATTGACGATGCTCTCAGGGAAGTATTTAAAGACGTTTTTGAAATCTACACTGCAAATGAAAAAGTTTACCCTAACCTTAATTACAATTCATTGACACAATATGACTTAATAATCTTCATGTCGGAAAAATGGAGTATAACAGCATCAAAAGAGTTGGTTGCGTCGTTGGTAACCTATGTGGTAAACGGCGGTTGTTTACTGGCAATTCATCATGGCCTTATCGTAAATAATACATATGAACTCAACCTACTTTTTGCTTCGAGATATAAAGGCCATGCCCCATACTGCGAACTGGATTATTTACCCACGGAAAGTGATTGCTCTCTAGCCGAAGGAATTGCTCCCATAACTGCTTATGACGAGCCATACATGTTTGATATGGACGTTTTTAAAAAGACAAATGTTATCATGGAAATGGTATATGGGAACTACAAATATCCTGCCATATGGTTTCATTATTGGGGCAAGGGAAAGGTTGCCTGCATGGCTCCCGGTCATTCTGCCGAAAGTATCCGAGTATTCGCCGCGCCGCTTCGTAACATAGGTATATGGATGAGCGGCGATAAATAAATTAAGTACTGTTTGTTTTCCTGGGGTTTGGAAAAATTTAAACCAAATTGCTTTTAAACAGACTTAGTAATTATTCTATCGGAGGTATATATGAAAAAGAGAGCACTTATTTGCAGTGATTTTGAACCGGGGTTCCATTATTTTCTTAACGGTACG
The DNA here is from genome assembly GCA_036563955.1 of Clostridia bacterium. GTDB lineage: Bacteria > Bacillota > Clostridia > DSM-8532 > DSM-8532 > DTU069. Next base: position 2,193 of record DATCLI010000061.1, read on the forward strand.
CAAGATGAAATGGTGCATATATTTAATGAGGTTTTCGATTCTGTCCATGTTACCGATGACTTTTTTTCAAAAACCATTGCTGATTTTACGAAGTATGATTGTTTGATACTTTACAATGTGCCCTTGTTTGGGGCAAAAAGAAGCGATAACGCTTTTACCGGGCTCATTGATTATGTGGTTAACGGCGGAAGCATAATAGTAATACATATTATAAGTCCGGGAGCAATAGATGAGGGCGCTCAGGTATTTGGAGGAAGATTCAGGATGCATCCCCCATATAACCGGTATAGGATAGAACCTGCCGATGTATCCCATCCAATTTTGGAAGGTATTGAACCTTTTGAGATCGATGATGAACTGCATCAGCTTTACACCGAGGAGTTCATAGAGAAAACTATTCTGCTGAATTGTGTTAACGATGATGGAAGAATTTGTGCCAGGGGTCCGATACCGCATCAGGATATTTACGCGAAAAACGGAGGGATAAAAGTTCCGATTGCCTGGTGCCATGAGTTCGGGAAAGGCAGGATCATTTATACTTGTCCGGGGCATAATGCTGAATCTTTTAAGAATCCCGAGTACCGAAGATTCTTGAAACGCTGCGGTAAATGGTTGTTAAGAAAACTATAGATGTTATTAGTTTTTGATATCGATAAAACAGATGTTTTTAAAGGCGGGGGATTACAATGAAGTATTTTTATGTAGAAACAATTGATGGAAGTAAATTGAAAGTTGCCAAGTATGTACTTGGTTCTACTGCATTCCCTGGATTAAAGGATGATGAAAAAGTTTTTGAGATTATTGACCGTTTTTTGGAGTTGGGGGGTAATGCAATCGATACGGCCAGGTCTTATGGCGGTGAACTTGATCAGCGTTCTTTTGGTCTTGCAGAAGGTTATATTGGCAGATATATTCGAGCCAGAAAATGCCGCGATAAAGTTATAGTAATTACAAAAGGCGGCTTTCCTGAACTAAATCCCGATCTTTCTTTTAAGCGGCTGAGGATTTCACGGGAAGCTATACTTGGGGATTTTTATACAAGTTACGATAACCTTCGCATAGGGCCTATCGATATATATCTTTTGCACAGAGATAATCCCAGTCTCCCCGTATCCTATATTATGGATACGCTTCACGAAATAGTTGATTCAGGATGCGTTAAAGCTATCGGTGTTTCTAACTGGTCTATGGAGCGTATTTTGGAAGCCAATGCTTATGCTGAATCAAAGAGAAAAGCAAAATTGACAGTATCCGAAATCATGTGGGGGTATGCCTATATCAATCACGAGATGAGAAAAGATCCTTCGTTGAGTATTATGAATCCTGAGCTATACAAACAATACGAAAAGCATAGGATTCCAATTCTTGCCTTTACGTCACAGAGCGGTGGTCTATTCCCCATGCTGCATAAAGGTATTGAAACATGGGAAACATTGTCGCCCATAAGAAAGATTTTCGATTGCCCTGAAAACAGAGCCAAGCTGTTAAAAGTAAATGAATACTGTGCAAAGTACGGTGTTTCGGCTGCTGCACTGGTTACAGCTTACTTGGCATGCAATAAGGTTGAGTGTGCTCCCATTATCGGATGTATGAGTATTGAAGAGCTTGAAGATACAATGTCCGGTTCTGATCTTAATCTGGATCAGGCGACAATCGATTGGATGGATGATGTAAAGTACCAGTCATAAAATGCCTGCGAATAAATCTATTTCGATTAGAGATTTGAAACAAAGATAAAGCTTCGGAGGCTTAGAGTAAAAGTTTAGAACAACGATAATCTGCAATAAATTCCGCCTGGTTTTGTTTTGGATTATATTTATATGTATTCTTTTAGCTAACGTATTAAATATGGCAAGGTTATTATGCCGGGTATCGGTTATTATTTAATAATTGTCAGGAGGTTGCAATATGAGGGAAAAACTATTAATGAACAAGGGTTGGCTTTTTTATTATGGGGAACCCGACTATATAAAAGCCAAAAAGGATGTGGGTGATCAGATCTATCGAGGTTCCCGGGCAGAAAATGCTAATGGCCCTGCCCGGCGTGATTTTAATGATTCAACCTGGCGTACCGTACATCTACCTCATGATTTTGTTTACGAGTATGGACAATCACACGCGGATGGCTGCATTGGTGAAAAGAACAATTTTCCGCTCGACCGTGGTTCTGCATGGTATCGGCGTTACTTTCGCCTTAATGAAGAGGATAAAGATAAACGAATTACCCTTTTGTTTGACGGTGTGGCAACTCGCTGTAAAGTTTATGTGAACTCTATTTTAATGGAAGAACATAATACCGGCGGCATAGGATTTGAAGTTGACATTACTGATGTGGCAAAATTCAATTCAGATTTGAATGTTGTAGCTGTATATGTGGATTGCCATGATTATGAAGCCTGGTATTATGAGGGCGGTGGGATATACCGCAATGTTTGGCTCATCAAGACAAATAACCTCGCAGTTGAATTATGGGGTACTTATGTATATTCTGAGCAGCTTGAGGATGGAAGTTGGGATATCGGCATTGATACTACTTTATATAATAATTATCATGCAGATAAAACGGCAAAGGTAATATCCAGGATATTAGATCCGAGCGGCAAAGAAGTTGCTGAAACAATTTCCGAGCCGGCATTATTTCCTTTACAGGAATCCAAAACAATAAAACAGACCGTTAATTTTGTAAACCCCAAATTGTGGTCACCGGATGATTGCAACCTTTATGAACTTAAAACTTTTGTTGAACTTGATGCTGAAATAGTTGATGAATATTCTACCACGTTTGGAATACGGAAATTCGAATTCGATCCGGGAAAAGGGCTTTTTATTAATGGAAAGCCTGTAAAAGTGATTGGCTATGCAAATCATCAGATCCACTTAGGTGTTGGCAACGCAATGAGTGATTCAATGCGTGAATACCAGTTGAGAACTATAAAGGAAATCGGTGGGAACGGTTTCAGGACCGCACACAGTCCGCACGGAGATGCCACATATGACTGGTGCGATCGTTTGGGTTTGCTTGTAATGGATGAAAACCGTATTTTTCACCCGTCCAGAATGACAATTGAGGATGTTCAAAGAATGGTTAAGCGTGACAGAAACCATCCGTCCGTTTTATTCTATTCTCTTTATAATGAAGAAGACACACTTACCAGTTACATAGGAAGAAGAATTTTTAGCCGTCTTGCATCGGCAGCCAGAAAATGCGACAGCAGACGACCGATAAGCGGTGCGACTTCTTACGGCTTGCTTGACAAGGGAAGTCATGACGAACATGACTTAATTGGTGTAAATCATCAAACTCATAATTTTGCGAGGCTGCATGAAGAAAAACCAGGAAAACCGCTATATAGTTCCGAAGCAGTCTTTGATTTGCATGATCTGAAATTGTTTAATGAACTCGATTATGTATTTGGTGGCTATTATTTTACAGCCTGGTCCTTTAGAAGTGATGGTGAGCCACGTTACTTTGACGCTCTTGGGGGGAAATCAAAAGGAGCTTATATCAACAGTGCAATTGTAAAGAAAGATGTTCCCCAAATAAAAATCTGGCCAGAGTGGGATTTTCCAGGAGAAGAAGGTAAGGTGCAGCAGATCTGCGTAATCAGCAACTGCGAAAAGGTTGAATTATTCCTTAACGGTGAAAGCTTGGGTGCAAAAAATGTGGGTGATCTATATAACATGCCGGTTTACGAGATCCCATACAAGCCCGGAGAATTAAAAGCAGTAGGTTATAAAGATAGTAATGCGGCTGCTGAAGATATATCCCGAACATCCGGACCTGCCGCTTCAATTAAATTGGTAATGGAAAATTCCTCTTTGAAAAATAACAATGACGATGTTGCAATAATCAATGCGTACCTAATGGATGAGAACGGTAATATTGCACGTAATGAAACTGGTCTGGAAGTTACTTTTTCGTGTAATGAAGCCGGTGAATTTATCAGCTCAGCATCCCTTCGCCCAGACGGGGTACAGGGCATTGGCGGTCCAACTATTCGTTTTTACAAAGGGCGTGTTCAAGCATTTTTCCGTTCATTAGCGACAGAGGGAGATTTGATTATAACAGCAGCTGCCAAGGGTTTACCAAAGACTGAATTATCAATTGTCTGTGAAAAAACCGGACCGATACCTGCAGTTGATCCTGAACCCAATCCATATGTTACCGACTGGCAGATATCCGGTGTTTATGTACACACTATTGATGAGCACAAGATTATGAAGGAGCATATGATTGAACGTTGGGAACACATTGATATCCGAGGGTTTTCCGGTATATTAAACAATTATCTTCCGACTCGATTCGGGTCAGGACCTCATTTTTATCCGGCAGGCGCCATAATGAACTTTGCGTATCACGCATATGCTACTATTCCGGACCTAAAGCCGGAGAAAGGTAAAAAATTGGTGTTATATTTTGAAGGTTTTGATGGAAAAGGCAATGCTTATGTTACCAATACCGAAAAGATATTCCATGGATGCAGGACAGAGAATTCCCCATGGCCTGGCCATCATCGTCATGAACTGATTGTCGATTGTGATCAGTTTAAACCAGGTGACAAGGTAGAGATTTGGTGTTTCTTCCATGATGCGCACCGGGTTTCTGGCGTAACATGGCCGGTTCGGTGGGCATATCTATAATGTTAACGCCGATACCTTCATTTTTTAGTAAATTAGACAGATCATTATCTCTATCCAAAACTCGGGTTTTTATGTGTAAAGGGCGGGAGACGGCTCTATAAATGAATCGTCTCCCGTATAGTCAAGCTCTTTATTAGAGAAAAATCAGATAGGGTTTTACCTTATCTGCTTGCATTAGTCAAATAATATAGATACCAGCAGTATTATATATACCCTATTATTTTGCAGAAAAGGTTGATCTTATTGAGCATAACGAAACATATCAATCTGTTTGATAAAAATAATGAGCTGAATAGCATTGAGACGAATGCCGGCCGGGTAACACTTTTGACATTATTTTTGCCTATTTTTGTTGAGCAAACGCTCAAATCTCTTATGAGTACCGTTAATGTGTATATTTTAGGAAATTTTTCTGATGAAGCTGTTGCAGCCGTTGGAGTTGCAACCCAAATTGTGAATATGCAAATGATAATATACTTTGTGATAGGAATTGGTGCATCAATTGTTATATCTCAGTACTTAGGAGCGGGAGATAAAGAACAGGCTAAGAAAGTCAGCGGTGTTGCCGTAGTTCTTGTAACAGCAATAGGCTTGGTTATAGGTTCCATAATAGCTGTTTTTGCAAAGGATTTAATGAAAATAATGCAATTGAAGGACAATTTGTTATCCGAGGCTGTTGCTTTTTTACAGATTTTATCCATATTCTCTGTCTTTCAAGCTTTTATTAATGTTTTTTCAGCAATCTCAAGCAGCTATGGTCTGGCAAGAATACCCATGATAACAGCTTTTATTATGAATTTACTAAATGCTATCGGTAGTTATCTGGTCGTATTCAGGCCATTTGAAATTCCTTTATACGGCGTGAAAGGTGTTGCGTACTGCCGTGTTATCAGTGAAATACTGGCGCTGATGATAATGTTAGTGATTATAAAGAAAAATGGCTTGGAATTTGATTTCAAATGCTTAATTCCTTTTCCCAAAAGATATGTTTTTCAAATTCTTAGAATAGGGGTACCAAGCGGAATGGACTCATTTAACTACAGTATATCCCAAATAATAACAACTGGGATTATTGCATCACTGGGAACTGCGGCCGTAGCAGCTAAGGTTTATACGACCAATATCGTATTCTATGTATACGTTTTCGGTCTTTCTCTTGGACAAACCACATCACTTATGATTGGTTGGCTCGTCGGCGCGGGAGAGTTTGATCGCGCTTACCGTTTGAATCTCAGAAATCTGAAAGTCACCGTGACACTAAATGTGATACTGTCAATTTTGATTTGTATTTTAAGGCGTCCTATTGTTGGAATATTTACTAAAGATGAAAATATTATCAGCTTGTGCAGCGTTATACTAATTATTGACATTTTTGTGGAAATATTCAGAGGAGTCAATCACGTAGAACAGAGTTCTCTCCGCGGCGCTGGTGATGTACGTTTCCCGGTAATTGTATCTTTGTGTACATGCTGGGGCATATGTATACTATTTTCGTATATATTAGGAATCAAGGCTGGGCTTGGACTTGCCGGCTGCTGGATTGCGTTTGCGATGGAAGAAGCAGCTCGCGGATGTCTTTTATTTATGCGCTGGCGCACAAAAAAATGGATGTCAATGGCCATTGTCACTAAAAAGAAGTACGCATAAGACAGAAAACTCCTTTTCAATTATTTGCTGCACATTTTTCAGGGGGATTACTTACAATGATAGATATGACCCGAGGAAAAACGGTTAATCTGATTTTAAGATTTGCATCACCGATATTATTTAGCGGAATTTTTCAGCAGATGTATAGTATTGCAGATACAATAATTGTTGGCAAATTTATCGGTGAAGAGGCACTTGCCGGGGTAGGGAGCACAACGACAATAATATTTCTTTTGTTTTCAATTGTAACGGGGATGTGCAGTGGTGCAGGAGTTGTGATAGCTCAGTGCTTCGGAAACAGAAACTATGAAAAAACAAGGCAGGCGGTCACATCATTGATCTATATTATGGCAATCCTCACAATCCTGGTTTCGGTGGTCGGTAATCTAAGACATCAATGCTTGTATGATTGCAGGTTTTACCGAATTGGCGGGGAGAATTGTTTTCGCTTATCTGCTTTCAGGTTATATAGGTGTTACCGGTATCTGGATTGCAACCCCGCTCTCATGGGCATGTGGATGCATTATACCGGTTACGAGGTATTACACCGGCAAATGGATGACAAAAAAGTTCGTATAGTCCAGGATTGTAAATCTCTAATAAGTATTTCCTTTTAATTTGCGCAAATACGTATTTTTTGATATAATTAACCCGATTCTTATCCGGCCAGCTTTATTATTGGCAGGTTGAATCATAGTTATATACGTTTCTTTCACATGTTTATGCGGCTTTCCAGGTTTTATTGCAACCTAACGGCATTTCTTGAATACTGTATATCTTTCTTTTTATGGGAGTCGTTGATTTTATTTCTTAACCGGGCAATGTATCCGGTGTAGTAATAATAATATTTTTTTACCTGAAAGTGAGGTTGAGAGATGACAAATACGAACAACATGGTACCAAACGATCGTTTTGAGCTGCTGAAAAATGAAATTTCAGATTACGAGACTGTGAAAACCAGCATTCTAACGGGTATTGAAGACTATGAAAAAATAAAATACCGTAAAAAAAAGATACTGGAATACCTTAATGCTGCCGAGAAAGACTATGAGGACTACACGTGGCAGATGAAAAACCGTTTTACCGGTGCGAAAGGTTTGGATGAGCTTATCCGGCTGTCGGATGAAGAAATGCGTCATATAAGCGAAGTGGCGGAAAAATATCGCTTTGCCGTATCCCCATATTATTTGTCGCTTATCGATCCGGAAAATCCCGGCTGCCCGATTAAAAAGCAATCCATACCTTCGGCTGCCGAACTTAATGACCGGGGCGATCTCGATCCCATGGATGAAAAAGGCCATGCCATCCATGAAGTCATCACCAGAAGGTATCCCGACAGGTTAATTATAAAAGTAACAAACATATGCGGAATGTTCTGCCGGTTTTGTCAGAGAAGGAGAATGATAGGGGAGTTTGACAGTGTCGTGCCTGTGCAGAAAATACGACAAGCTATCGATTATATTGCCGAAAACAGGGAAATACGCGATGTGCTCATTACAGGCGGAGACGCGTTTATGGTTCCTGATGAAATGCTCGACTGGCTGCTTGGAGAGCTTAGAAAAATAAAACATGTGGAAATTATACGTTTGGGTACCAGGACACCTGTTACTCTTCCGCAGAGAGTTACCAAAGAAATTGTGAATATATTGAAAAAGCATCATCCGATATTTGTTAATACGCAGTTCAACCATCCGATGGAAGTTACACCGGAAGCGAAACAGGCATGCGAAATGCTTGCCGATGCGGGAATACCGCTGGGTAACCAGATGGTACTGCTTAACGGAGTAAATAACAATAAATTTGTAGTAAGAAAACTTAACCAGGCATTATTGAAAATAAGGGTAAAACCTTACTATATATTTCACCCTAAAAAAGTAAAAGGCACGAGCCATTTCTGGGTTAAAATAGAGGACGGTCTGGAGATAATGGAAAGCCTTCGCGGAAGAACATCGGGCCTTGCGATACCGACATATATCATAAACGGACCTAAAGGCATGGGAAAAACCCCAATACTGCCGAATTACCTTATGTATCTCGGCAAAAACAAAGCCGCGTTCAGAAACTGGCAGGGGAATTATTTCGAAGTTGATAACATATAAAATAATGGAGTCAGGCTTGAATTATTTACTTATTCCTTACGGTAATCCTGTCGTTATAAGTAAATAATTTGAGCCTGTCCCTATCAATTTCCTTATCTATTTTCACATTTTGAACTATTGTACAATAACGGAAACAAGAGCTTCATTTGCAAGAGCCATATAGTTCAGCAAGCGTTTTTTAACGCTTCGCGTTAATAATACGCAACATTAGTTTCCTTATATTGTACAATAGTTCTAATAGTAG
>DATCLI010000062.1:0-3317 GCA_036563955.1 Clostridia bacterium
ATTTATCGGTGTAAAGAAGCTCTATAAAACGGAAAGCCTTTTCAGGATTCTTTGAGCCCGCGGGAATTGCAAGCAGAGCACCTGTCGTTTCCCTGTTCGACATAACGGGTCTGGTTACATCAATCTGTACCCACTCAATACCTGTGCCGGAAGTAACTTCGGCATCTTTACCCGGCTTCAGCGATTGGGATGCCGCAAAGTATTTGCCTGATTTCATAAGTTCAAGCTGGTTCTGCATCGTGGCCGCATCCTGGTGGATATAACCGTTGTTGAACCAGTCTCTCATCGTATTGTAATATTTAATGCTTTCAGGCGCGAGGAAATTGTTTATTATTGTATTGTTCCTGTTGTCCGGGTAAAGAGCTCCGGGAACGTCGTCGTCACTGATGCGATCCCAGTCAAGCAGCTGGAACGGGGCATCCATTGTCGCAATACACAGAGGGGTAATTTCAGGTTCATTGTCCTTGATAATTTTCAGAAGCGGTTCAATTTTTTCATAAGAATCAATGCCGCTTAAATTCATATTGTACTTGTCGGCAAGATCCTTTCTAACGAGATATCCCCAGTTATGTACCTTTTCCTTGTTCGTAGGAACGGCATAATTCTTGCCGTTAAGCGCCGAACCGTTAAGGAAATCCTCACCGAGTATCTGTTTTATTGCAGGGTATTTTTCAAGATACTGATTGAGTTCTGTAAAATACCCCGATGCCGCATTAACATAATAGTTCGCCGCCCAGTTCGCCGTAAACACGATATCGATGGCTTCACCGGAAGCGAGCGCGGTGTTTACCTTCTGGTCATAATCGTCGCCCCATCCAAAAACATTCAAATCAAGAGCAACATTCAGCTTATCCTTTAAATATTTGTTTGCTTCTTCCAAAACCATAGGTGTATCAGGTTCCTGCCTGTTGCCCACCAGGTACATTGTAAGAGTAACGGTGGGTTCTGACGGTGCTGCGGGTTTATCATCGGATGGCGCTGTAGTCCCGGTACCTGTCGGCGAAGGAGTTACACAGCCGGTGAGAGTGAGACTGAATACCAATACCATTGCCAGAATCAGTCCCCAGATTTTTGTTTTTTTAGACATAATAATCCCTCCTTAGAAAAATACATTTATTAAAACCGGCAAGCCGGTTTCATCCTTTTACCGCTCCTATTGTCAATCCTTTTACGAAATATTTCTGGAAAAACGGATACGCAAAAATAATCGGACCAATAGATATAACCGCTATCGCCATTCTGGCCCCTTCACTTGGCAAATCGGCGAGAACCTTGCTGGATTCGGCAAACTGGGCGCTCCCGCTTGCAAGGTATTGTATCATGTTTAATGTTTGGTACATGAGGTACTGCACATTATACAGCTTACTGTCTGTTACGAACACGAGCGGCAGCCACCAGTCATTCCAGTAGCCGAGCGTACAGAAAAGCCCTATCGTAGCAAGACCCGCACGGCACAGCGGCAGCACAATCACAAAAAACGTTCTGAATTCACCTGCTCCGTCTATTTTGGCCGATTCAATAATTGACTCGTTTATGGTCGTTTTAAAGAATGTCCGCATTATCATCATATACCAGGCATTCATCAAATAAGGCACAATTAGTATCCAGATAGTGTTTTTAATATTAATAAGCTGAGTATACACCATGTACCATGGAACAAGCCCTCCGCCGAAGATCATTGTAAAGTACGCGAAGAACGAAAAAAAGTTTTTATATTTGAAGCTCTGCCTCGACAGCGGGTATGCGTAAAGGCAAATAACCATGAGGCTTAACAGGGTTCCAACAACCGTTACAAAGACGGAAACCCCATATGCCCTCCAAATAACATCCCCCGCGGTAATTACAAAATCATATGCTTTCAATGACAGTTGTTTCGGGAAGAATGTATAACCGTTCACAAGGATCTCTTTTTCTTCAGTCAGTGAAATCATTATAATTAGAAGTATGGGCGCAATGCAGACAATCGCGCACAATGCAAACATAATATTCAATAATATGTTGCTCCCCAGTGATATACGGTTGCCGATATTGGTTTTTAAGCGGCGTTCATCCACCATAACATTAGGGTTTTGGACACTTGCATCTTCTGTCATATTTGCCTCCTAAAACAGCGCCTTGTCTTTATCAATTTTTCGTACAATATAGTTTGCGGTAAAAACCGTAATGCATCCGACCACAGCCTGGTATGTACCCGCCGCCGCGGCCATCGAGATATTATTTGTGTTTCTTAACGCCCTGTATACATAAGTATCAATAACATCGGTAACGGGATACAATTGCCCGCTGTTTCGCGGAACATTGTAAAACAGCCCGAAATCGGCATTAAAAATTCTTCCGACAGCAAGCAGAGTCATAATAATCATAAGAGAACGCAGAAGCGGAATTGTTATATACCACACCTGCTGAAATTTCGAAGCTCCGTCTATTTCTGCCGCCTCATAGTATTCACTGTCGATTCCTGTTATGGCTGCAAGATATACAACAACATTATATCCGGTATATTTCCACAACTGAAAGAATATAAGTATGAACGGCCAATACTTTGGTTCAAAATACCACTTGACAGGTTCCATACCAAGACCGGTTATTATTGTTTTGTTTATAAAACCATTTTCTATGCTGAACAGCGAATACGCCAGATAGCTCACTATAATCCATGAAAGAAAATACGGCAGGAACATTATGCTTTGATACAGCTTTGCAGTTCCTTTATTCGTGATTTCATTAAGAAGAATCGCAAATGCGACCGGAACTAGAAGGCCGAGTATTATAAAAGCAAAATTGTAAAGTATTGTGTTTCTCGTTATTTGATATGCATAAGGAGTTTTAAAGAAAAACTCAAAATTTTTGAATCCTATCCATTCGCTTTTAACTATTGAAGAGAAAAAGTCCCCATGGAACCTGTATCTCTTAAACGCGATAACAATCCCGGCCATAGGGATATAATTGTTTATTATCAATATTATAACCCCGGGCAGCAGCATAATAAAAAGCGGGAGATTTTTCTTAACTTCATACAAAAATCCCTTGTTTGTCGACGCACTTATAATTGTCGTATTGTTCCGGGTCATTGCTAATTACACCTCTGATTGGATATTTGGATATTCCTGTGCCGTTTAAAATGATTAATGTTGAGATTAGTATCTATTCTAACAGAATTATTTCTTTCATAAATAGAACATATTGAATTAACTTGCAATATATTGACTTGTTGCAGATTCGAAATTATGCAACAAAATAATCCACATCCGCACAAGAAGATTTATGCAAGGCTTTTGCGATGTAACCTTAATAAAAATCCGCTGTACAATATATAG
>DATCLI010000063.1:0-3146 GCA_036563955.1 Clostridia bacterium
TTTTTGTATGAAGCATTTTTGCTCAGACAGTCGACTTGCTTATCCTCGCTCTGACTGTATATCTCTATGCTGCATTCCGCTATAGTTTCCGTTATTGTACAATAGTTCCAGAAGTATGAACAATAAAGAATTCATATAAAGCATAAACAGGAGGGCGGTACAGTGAAGGCTGAACAGAAAGATTTTGAAAAGGTAATGGATAACGTGGCAAAAATCGAAGCAGAGATTTCCCGTCATATGATAGGGCAGAAAGAAGTAATCAGGCAGGTAATAATCTGCATGCTTGCCGGCGGAAACATTTTGCTTGAAGGTCTGCCCGGGCTCGGCAAAACAAGGCTTGTAAATACGCTCGGCGGTGTAACCGGACTTAGCTTTTCACGGATACAGTTTACCCCTGACCTGATGCCCGCCGATGTAACGGGAACAAATATCGTAACAAAAAATGAGAGCGGGGAAGGCATGTTCCATTTTCAGCCCGGACCGATATTCAGCAACATTGTCCTCGCCGACGAGATAAACCGTGCAACACCGAAAACGCAAAGCGCTTTGCTTCAGGCGATGCAGGAAGGCACTGTCACCGTTGCCGACACGACGCATACACTTCCGCGCCCGTTTTTTGTAATGGCAACGCAGAACCCTATCGAGATGGAAGGCACTTACCCTTTGCCTGAAGCGCAGCTGGACAGGTTCCTGTTTAAGCTGAACGTTCCATTCCCAGGGTTTGACGAGCTTAAAGGGATTATCAAGCTTACAACCGGTACCGGTGATGAGAAAATTGAGGCGGTTTCGAATTCGGATGAAATTATTTTTATACAGAATATTGCGCGGGAAATCCCGATAGCGGAGCCTGTGCTCGATTATGCGTTAAGGATTGTAATGGCCACTCACCCTGAACAGGACACTTCGCCTCAAATTACGAAAAAATATGTCCATTACGGATCAAGCCCGAGAGGCGCCCAGGCGGTGGTTTCTACGGCGAGAATCAGGGCTTTGCTGAACGGAAGGTATAATGTATCGTTTGAAGATATCCAAAATGTCGCTTTCCCGGCGTTAAGGCACAGGATATTTTTAAACTTTGACGCCGTATCCGACGAAATTACCCCGGACGCGTTGATTGAAGAAATTATTAAGGAAGTGAAAACATATCCGTGAAAATAATAGACAATGACACGCTGAAAAAAATACAAAAGCTTGCTATAAAGACCGGCCTGAAGCTTGAAGGCCATGCGGCGGGAAACAGGAAATCGTTAAGCAAAGGGGTTTCGGTAGAATTTTCAGACTTCAGGGAATACTCCGCCGGAGACGATTTCAGGCGTATTGACTGGAATGCTTACGGGCGGTTCGACAAATTGTTTGTCAAGCTGTTCATGGAGGAACGGGAAGCCCCGGTACGGATATTTCTCGACACAAGCCTTTCGATGAATTACGGCCAGCCCGACAAGAATACGGCTGCAAAGCGCCTTACCGCGGCTTTAGCCTATATAAGCCTTAACGCGTATGACAGGGTTTATATTAACCCGTGGAACATCAGGGTGCAGGGAACATTCGGCCCTTACAGCACCCCGTCTTCATTCGTGAAAGCGGTAAATGCGATTGAAACGGTTGAAAACGACGGTAAAAGCAATTTCTCCGAAGCTCTCGGAAAGATGGAATGGAAAGCCGGACGGGGAATAAGCATTGTAATTACCGACGGCCTCGTTGAAGGAGGGCTTGAAGAAGGTTTGAAATATCTCAAATACATGAAGCAGGAGATTTATCTCTGCCATATTCTTTCCCCCCAGGAATTGGCTCCGGATCTTGACGGAGCACTTGAACTGGTTGATATCGAAACAAATGATACAATTGAAGTTACGGTATCGGGAGAACTGTTTGATTTGTATGAAAAATCGCTGAATAAATTTTTAAATAATATAAAGCAGCAGTGCAAGAAATTCGGAATCCGCTACACATTGCTCCCTTCGGACATGACTTTGGAGGAAATGGTTTTAAAGGTGGCAGGCTGACTTTTACCGACTGTGTTTGGCAGCGTAAGCCGTAAAAACGCTAATCCCGGCAAATTAACCGCCGGAAGAAGGCACTCTGATGAATGCCGTAAAGAACCTGGAAATTTAAAGGATGTGACAGCACTTGACGCTTGTAACCCCGCTGGGGTTGGTTGGGCTTATAGCCGTACCGCTGATAATAATTTTATATATAATGAAGCAAAAAAGGGAAAAGGTTGTTGTTTCGAGCCATATCCTGTGGCAGAAAGTCCTTCATGATATGCAGGCCGCGACGCCGTGGCAGAAGCTTCGAAAAAACCTTTTAATGTTCCTGCAGATTCTCTGCGCGGTATTAGTTGCGGCAGCCCTGTCCGGTCTCGCGTTGAAGTCCGGAGCTAATACGTCACAGCCCGTTATTATAGCGGTAGATTCTTCTTTAAGCATGTCGTCAACCGATATTAAGCCGACAAGGCTGGATGCGGCAAAAAAAGACGCGCAGAAGTACGCCGGCGATCTTCCGCCCGGAACACCTGTTACCGTCGTAAATCTGAACCGCGAGCCCGATGTGCTGTTATACGGGTCGGATTCGGAAAACGAGATAAGATCAGGCATAGAATCGATAGAGCAGACCAAAACATATACGGACGTCCGCCGTGCCGAAGAACTGCTGCTGTCGCTTAAGAACAGGAATCCGGAAGCATTGATTGTCCTGTTTTCGGACATGCCGATACGAGCAGGAAACGAAGAAATACAATTTTCAAATTATAAAAAGCAAAATGATAATGTTGCCGTTGTCCGTTTTACCCACGCTTTCAGGGAAGACGGAATTACCGCGATGAGCATACTGCGGAACCAGGGTGACAGCGACAGCGAAGTATCGGTCAGCCTTTACGGTGACGATAATTTCATTGATTCTCAGCTTGTAACGGTACCGAAGAACGGAACGCGGACAGTCTGGTGGAGCGGTTTGTCTTTGACGGTTCAAAACCTTCACTGCGTGATTGATACGGAAGACATACTTGAAGCGGACAACCACGCATATGATACGGTTTACAGCGGAAAGCCCGTGAATGTTCTGCTTGTGACACAGGGCAACTATTTCCTTGAAAAGATCTTTTCGGTTATTGAAGGGATTGAGTTTACGCGTACATTGCCGGATGAACT
>DATCLI010000064.1:0-6150 GCA_036563955.1 Clostridia bacterium
AATAACGGAAACAAGGAGCTTCATTTGCAAGAGCTATATAGTTCAGCAAGCGTTTTTTAACGCTTTGCGTTAAAAATACGCAACATTAATGTTGTGCATTTTGCGAAGCAAAAGCACCTGGGCAAGTCGAAACTCGCAAAAATGCTTTGAAAGATTTTTGTATGAAGCATTTTTGCTCAAACAGTCGACTTGCTTATCCTCTCTCTGACTATACAGCTCTAAGCTGCATTCCGCTATAGTTTCCTTTTATTATACAATAGTAATTATCTCAAGTATCCTTTTTGGACTGCATCTTCGATAATTTGTCTGGCATAATCCCACAGTTTATCCGAACCGTTTTTCATTAATTGGTTTCGTTCAATAACCTGCGCTTTGGATATGCCATGTTTTTTCCATGACATACCGTCGGCGGTATAATTGAGAAGAACAGGCTGCAGACGGTCAAGAGCGGCTGCGAATTTTGCTTCCGCGGTTTCCATCTTTTCAAACTCTTCCCACAGCTCAAACATTTCATCACGCTGATCATCCGGAAGAAGCGAAAATATTCTGTTCGCGCACTTTTCTTCCCTTTCTCTTTTATCAAGCTTTGCCTTCTCGTCGTAGCAGTAAGTGTCGCCCGCGTCAATTTCTACAAGATCGTGAATCAGCACCATTTTAATAACTTTCAGCAAATCAACCTTTTCATTTGTATGCTCGCTAAGCAGCGCGGCCATCAAAGCAAGGTGCCACGAATGCTCCGCATCATTCTCATACCTCGATTTATCCGAAAGCAGCGACTGCCGGTATATCGTTTTTAGCTTATCTGTCTCAATAATAAATGATATCTGTTTTATTAATCTGTCCATTTACGCTCCTGTAATTAGTTATACAATTTTTTCCATGAGTTGTATGCTTCTTTGTACAAAGGCCGTCATCGCTTCAGGTGCAAGCGGGTTATGCGTTAACATCGCAAGATCGTAAATCTGTCTTACCAGAAGCTTTATATCTTCCTCTTTTTCGCTGTTGTCAATATTCTGCACCAAAGCGTTTACAAGTCTGTGATTCCGGTTTATCACCAGCGTCTCTTCATTAGGGAACATACTGCTCATGTCTTTACCGCCAAACATACGGCTCATTTCCTGCATTCTTCTTGAATGCTCATTAAGCAATATCATTGCCGGTGTCGATTCAGACTTCAATTTCTCTACCTTGACCTTTAAATCCTTGTTGTCCAAAACATCTTTAAAAAGCTTCTCGAGCTTTTCGCTTATCTTTTTTGCTTCCTTTTCATCTTCATCCTTTGCTTCATCTTTAAGATTTGACGTTATTTCGGCATCTATGCGCATAAATTTAAGATCCGCGTTTTTCGATTCCAGAAAACTTATAAAATGGTTGTCAATAAGCGTATTAAGCACTACTGCTTCCATTTCGTTTTCCTTAAACATATTAATGTACTGTGCCTGCTGGTTAACGTCGTTCACATAATATACAATATTTTCATTTTTTTCTTTATTCCCGTCAAGATATTCATTAAGCGTTACATACTCATCGTGTATTGTTTTAAATATAATGATATCCTTAACCCTTTCATAAAATTTATCTTCCCGTATACATCCATACTTAACAAACGGGTTGATATCATTCCAGTACTTCGTATAATTTTCTTTTTCTTTTTTATACAAAAGGGTCAGTTTATCGGCTACCTTTTTCGTTATATGATTTGAAATCATCTGCACATAGCCTTCATTCTGAAGGAAGCTGCGCGACACATTAAGAGGAAGATCCGGGCAATCCAGCATACCCTTCAGCAGCAGAAGGAATTCGGGTATTACTTCCTTAATATTATCAGCCACAAACACCTGGTTGTAATAAAGCTTTATTTTACCTTCCATAGTTTCAAATTCGTGTTTGAGCCTTGGGAAGTATATAATGCCCTGCATTCTGAAAGGATATTCCATATTAAGGTGTATCCAGAATAACGGGTCCTGAAAATCCAAAAAGGTATCCCTGTAAAATTTCTTATATTCTTCATCTGTGCAATCTTTCGGATTTTTCTTCCATAACGGGTTTGTATCATTCAGCGGTTCAATTTCTTTTTTATCTTTATCATCCGATTTCGCATTTTCATCAACAAAATAAAGCTCATATGGCAGAAACGCGAAATATTTTTTGAGTATTTCACGCATTTTGAAGGATTCCGTATATTCCATGCAGTCTTCGGCCATGAACAGCGTTACCGTGGTACCAACCTCGGTACGTCCGGAAACATCCATTTCATATTCCGAATCGCCTCTGCTTTCCCAGCTTACAGGCTGCGCATCCTTTTGGTATGATAATGTATCAATCCTTACCCTTTCGGCAACCATGAAAGCGGAATAAAAGCCAAGGCCAAAGTGCCCGATGATTTGCTGATCATCAGCCTTATCCCTGTATTTTTCAAGAAAATCCTTAGCCCCGGAAATAGCAATCTGGTTAATGTATTTTTTGACTTCATCGCCTGTCATGCCAATTCCATTGTCTATTATCTTAATTGTCTTTTTCTCTTTGTTAACCGATACCGTAATTTTAAACTTATGCCCTTCGGGTAATTCGGTTTCTCCCATATCGGCAAGCTTTTTCAGCTTGCTTATCGCGTCTGCGGAATTGGATACAAGCTCCCTGATAAAAATATCCTTCTCAGAGTAAAGCCACTTTTTAATTATCGGAAATATGTTTTCGGTTTGAATAGATATATTCCCTTTTTCTTTTGCCATAAATATATACCTCCCATATTTTTTCCTGTTATTTCAATGAGAATGACTTTATATCTATCCTTTTCATTTAAAAAAGCAACAAGAAGTACTTATTGCTTTTTAACATGCTTACAAATGCATTTGCTTATTAACTGAGAAACCATAAGTGGGTTATCGTACTTGCCTTTATTTATCATAACGATATCAGTACCGGTTGTCAATACTTTTTTAGCACTCTCGCCTTTAGAGTGCTAATCGAAACACCCGAGTCATGACTCGCGGAAATAATGTGAAGACTTACTATATGAACTATTGTACAATAAAAGGAAACTATAGCGGAATGCAGCTTAGAGCTATATAGTCAGAGCGAGGATAAGCAAGTCGACTGTTTGAGCAAAAATGCTACATACAAAAAATCTTTCAAAGTATTTTTGCGAGTTTCGACTTGCCCGAGCTGAACTATATAGCTCTTGCAAATGAAGCTCTTGTTTCCGTTATTGTACAATAGTTTTTATATTTATCGTACAGATGGTATTCACATATTATTTATCTCGTTTATTAGTTCCTCGACAATTCTTGCTTCGCTGATTTTCCGAATGATTTTCCCTTTTTTGAAAAGCAGGGCGCACCTGTCTCCGCCCGCGATTCCTATATCCGCTTCCCTTGCTTCACCGGGGCCGTTAACTTCGCAGCCCATAACAGCGATTTTTAATGGTTTCTCAATACCTTCCAGTGCTTTTTCCACCTGTTCGGCAACAGAAACCAAATCGATCCTTGTTCGTCCGCAGGTCGGACATGAAATGAATTCGGGACCATACCGGTATAAACCGAGCGATTTCAGTATTTCTTTTCCTGCCCTTACCTCTTCCGTCGGATCTGCTGTCAGCGACACCCTGATAGTGTCTCCTATACCCCTTGACAGCAAAGCACCAATTCCAACAGCGGATTTTATCGTCCCCCGGTATAATGTTCCCGCCTCGGTAACACCGATATGCAGCGGGTACTCCGATTTTTCCGACATCAATTCGTATGCGTCTATCATCAGCGGGACGTTTGACGCTTTAATTGATACCACTATATCGTAAAAATCCATATTCTCTAGAATCCTGATATGGTTTTCGGCGCTTTCAACGAGAGCTTCCGGCGTTATCCCGCCGTATTTCTCAAGGATCTGTTTGTCCAGCGAGCCTGCGTTTACTCCAACACGGATTGGAATTCCCCTTTCCTTTGCGCAGGACACAACGCTTTTAACTCTTTCGGCCGATCCGATATTGCCGGGGTTTATTCGTATCTTATCCGCGCCCATCTCGATTGCTTTTATTGCTATTCTATAATCAAAATGAATATCCGCGACAAGCGGAATTGATATATTGTTTTTTATTTCTCTAATCGACAATGCCGCGTCGATGTCGGGAACCGCATCTCTGATGATATCGCAGCCCTCTTTTTCAAGCGCATGGATTTGCGATATTGTTTCTTTTGCATCCCTGGTATCAGTATTTGTCATCGATTGGATAGAAATAGGCGCGTCTCCTCCAATGTAAAGATTACCGACCTTCACTCTTCTTGTATTTCTATTTTTTCGCCGGTTAACAGCACTCACCTCTACTCACCTTCATTGCAGCTGTTCAGACATAACTTTTTGCTGTTATGCTTTAACTATTGTACAATAAGTAATAAGCACTATTTCCGCGGGTCCTGCTTCGGGTGTTTCGTTTCCTTGTGCGACAAAGCGCATACTGACAACACGCTTCAGATCCTTTTTTATTTTTGCTGAGAGGTCTCCATATCCCGGGCCGCTCATTAACCCGCTCCCCATTTACCTGTAAGTAGCAAGGCGTTAGAGCATGTCGCCCGGCGTCGCCGAAAACACCCGAATCACCCGCTGGCTTTTGGTATGAATTCGTTATGAAGCTCCTTGTTTCCTTTTATTGTACAATAGTTTCTCTAACTCGTTTTAACTGTAATCCAACATCTTTTACCTTGTTATAAGTCTTGGAATATCATTGACAAGGGTTGCTATCAGCAATAGTATGAGAAGAAAAAAACCAACCATTGATATCCATGCTTCCTTTTCGGGGTCAAGAGGTTTTCTGCGAATTTTTTCGATAATTATCAAAACAAGCTTTCCTCCATCCAAAGCAGGAAACGGCAGCAGGTTCATTACTCCAAGGTTAAGGCTTAAAAACGCCGTTATCTGTAATAGATACAGGAATTTTTCGCTAAAGCCCGTCCCCATTTCCACAACGTCGCCTATATACGCTACAATTCCAACCGGTCCTGAAACATCGCGGAAAGTAGCCTTACATGTAAACAGCCATCCTATTGTATAAAAAACCGAGCGCATTGTTGATATTGAGTTGCTTATACCGCTTGATATTGCACCGAAAAAATCTCCTTTCCTGTATTCAAACCATAAACCAAGATCATAAAACGTTTCAGAAGCATACGGGACCACATCATGCATTTCTATAACTTCACCGTTTCTCTCGATCGTAATGTCCACGGGTTTATCCCTGGTTTCCTGAAGATACGCGGACAAATCGCTTCTTTCGATTATTTCCACATCATCTATCTTTTTAATAATATCTCCCGGTATCATTCCGGCCATTTCGGCAGGAGAGCCTTTCTCCACCCTTTGTATGACATTGCTGCCTTTTCCTTCGGGACTTTCAACAACAATACCGATAAGATATACCGGCTTTGTTTTTTCAGGAGTAACCAATGTGCGTTTAATTCCTTTTTCGCCTGCGCGCCGGTACGCTATTTCCGTAGGTTTCCCTTCAGAAACATAAAGCAGCACCGACAAATCGTTCGGATGAAAAATATGCTTGCCGTCAAAAGATATTATTTTGTCTCCTTCTTTAATTCCTGCATCCGCCAAAGGAGAACCTTCATCCAATTTTGCAATTACACGTGTGTTATATCCCATAGAAAAAGATATAATTGTCATGATTATTATCGCAATAAAAATATTCATTACTGCCCCGGCAGCAACAATTATCACCCTTTTCCATGCAGGCTTGTTGCTGAAGGCACGTTCATCCGAAGAAGCCTCTTCTTCGCCCTCCATTTTCACAAATCCACCCATTGGGATTGCCCTGATCGAATACTTCGTTTCTCCCTTTTGCCATGAATAAAGCTTGGGTCCCATGAAAATTGAAAATTCCTGAACTTTAACACCCGCTTTTCGAGCGGCAATAAAATGGCCCAGTTCATGTATAAGGATTAAAAAACTTAACGCTATAACAGCCAATATTATGTTCATATAAAATACCTACTCCTATTTTGATCGCCATTTGTCCGCAAATGATGCTTTTTATTTTACGGCCATGGACGCCATTAATATTTTTATACCGCATATATTTTTATACGGGCACTTATATGCTCCGCTAAGGCTTTTGCGATGTAACATTAATAAAAATCCGCTGTACAATAT
>DATCLI010000065.1:0-1505 GCA_036563955.1 Clostridia bacterium
GATCTGGCGTATGAACGCGGAACTGCCCTTGGCCTGTCGGATGAAGAATTTAGGATTGAAATCTCCAATGCTTTTGATAAATGGTTAGGCGGTAAGAAGCCTGATAGATCTTAGTGCTGTCTGCCAGCGTTTGACGCTTACGCTCAGTCCGAAACGGGATGCCTGTCTTAAAAACTGCACAATAATTTCCTTATAGCCAGGAAAAAAATAGTCCGATAAAAAATATGTTGGGAAAGGAGGAATAAATATGAATTTTATAGTGAAAGTATTTCAGTCAATACCTTTATTTGTCCAATATTTGGTATTGCCTTTGGCTTTAATGAGTATTTTATTATTTTATCAATTCCAATGTAAGCTTATATGGTTTATGATCACATTACTAACAGGCTTATATCTGTTGTTAATGCATTTTTCAGCAGTATGGGAGATGTCTGTGGGACATTACACACGGTATCTGATTGAGATTTTATTCTTGATTGTTTGCATCCTTTCATACAGAAAAATAAGGGATAACCCTTTACTGATAAAACCAAAACTGCCGGGGTATATTGTATACGCAATAACACTTACAGCAGTGATCATATTGCTGGTATTAAATATTAATAATATCCGCGCGAGTTTTATTCTGGAAAAAGCTATTCACCTGCAGTTTCCCCTTCAAAACGGAACCTACCTGATAAACGACGGCGGGGATGGGTCTATCAGCAATTTAGTGAATTATCACTACCAGGATGAACGGAATATCCAATTAGGCTATAACAAAGCAGAACGGTATGCCAATGATATTGTTAAACTGGATGCATACGGGTTTGAAGGTATCAATTTCAGTAATGAAAAAGCTTTGGAAGATTACCACATTTTTGGTGAAACAGTATACAGCCCTTGCGATGGTGAGGTTTTCTATGTACAGGACGGAAAAGATGATATATATCCCGGCGCACAGGTAAAAGATACAGGCAATGGTATAGTGATTAAGGCGGATGATGTATATGTATTGTTATGGCATTTAAAGAAAAACAGTATCATTGTAAAAGAGGGGGACATGGTAAAGGCAGGGGATCCTATCGCTCAGGTAGGAAATTCCGGAATAACGCAAGGACCGCATCTTCATATCCATGCTGCAAAAAAGCATTTTCTTTACGGAGAAGGAATACCTGTAACTTATGATTCAAAGAACCCGATTAAGAACCGAATTTTCCGAAAATGACAAATATACTAAGTTCCAACAATATTGTTGTTTTTGAAATACGTATGGTTTAATATAGAAGATAGTCAGGCGAAAGACAGCAAACGCTGGCAGCACTTAATTGCTGTTCAGTCTTGCAATTACTCCTTAATAATTTTAGGTGCCAGGGAGCACTGTAAGGGGAGCTGGATATGTTTATAGATACCGTAATAGCACAAATGAAGGAAAAGGGTTATATTGCCCGGGTCGTTCCGATAAAACACATAATCGAAATAGGCAATGAGCTTAAGACGCTGGAAGACAGAAAACTTCTTGATGC
>DATCLI010000066.1:0-6051 GCA_036563955.1 Clostridia bacterium
GTGTAGAACCGATTCAATTGAAAATTAAGTCCCTCATCATCATTAAACGAATAGTATCCTACCGGAAACATCTCCTCATTGAACATAAGCGCCCTCCATAAACCGAATATCGTTCTGTTTATTTAGTATTATATCAGCTTAAGGGTTGTTCGTCAACATTAAACAGAACGATATTCTGTTTATTATTATGTACCGCACTAATCCGGTCTGCCCGTCCCCCCTGCAACTTGCAGTACGGTTAATACTTCGTGCACGGGATACACCACTAATGTAAGAATGGTAAGGGGCTCTATGGCCTTAATGCAGATGGGATTTGATATTTTACGCAAATATAAAATACGGGTTTCCTGACGTCGTCTTTTCAGGCAGTACAGCCCAGAAAAAAACGATGTGTGGAAACCCTTTATTTCTGTGTGCATACTTTTCACATTTTAATCCAGTTTTCTTATCTCACCCCAAACGTCTGCCAGCAGCGTTTCTTCCATCGTGTCAAAATCAACAGTGATAATAAATGGTATCTACATGAAACCTCTACTTTTGAATAATGTACTCTTTCGAATATGCATCAAAATACTTTTCATAGGTTTCATTTTTCATTCGCTTTACGCTGCCAAGATATTCATGTGCATCAAAGTTGTCAGATTCCAATGCAATCATCGCAACAGCAATATTGGAACAATGATCCGCTATTCGTTCATAATTATTCAAAATGTCGTTGAACACGAAACCGGAATTCAGGGAACATGTCCCGTGCTTAAGCCTTTGAACATGATGAAGCTTAAGTTCATCACACAATTCGTCAATAAGCTCTTCCAACGGCTCAATTTTTTCTGCAAGCTGCAAATTGTTATTAATAAATGCCTCTATTGCCGTTCCCGCAATCTCTGAGACAGCATTTTCAAGTACACGAAGCTCTTGCTTTGCATCATCCGAAAAGACAATTCCTTTTTCGTAAATTTCTTTCGCTGAATTTGAAAGATTGACTGCATGGTCGGAAATACGCTCAAAATCGGTAATGGTATGCAAAAACTTACCTGTATTCTCATTTTGCTCATCACTAAGTTCGTTCTTTGTAACCTTCAATAGATAGGTTCCTAATTTGTCCTCATACCGATCTACGATTTTCTCAATATACTGAACGCGTTCATAATCCTCCTGCGTAAAGCTGTTCAATAATTTAAATGAGAGAAAGAGATTTTCTTTTGCCTGGATTGCCATATCGTTAATCGCATCAAAACATTGCTCGATAGCGAGCGCCGGGTGGTTTACAAAGCGATATTTGGCAAAACAGCTTTTAAAAATGTTCTTTCCCTATCCGAATATAATCAGCCTGCGTCATTATTAGTCCTCCAGACAATAGCCTGAAAGTATCTAATGCCTTTCTTTTTTTCTAAGGTGCCTTGCTATAAGAATGATGGCCAGTATTATTAAAACAATTGGCAAAAACACCATAAATATTATTAATAAATTCATACCTAAATACGGGCTTTTAAAAAAACCTATAAAATTTTGCAACCAATTCTGGTCAATGACAATCTCTAAATCATCTTCCGGCAGTTTATCTGATATATATCGATAGGTACGCTTACCCGCTTTTTCAAATTGTAAATTGCTGTTTTTGAGAACAGGCATACCCTCATCAAGGTATAGGTTTATGGTTAGTTTTGAGAAGTCCTTCCACATAGCTGCAGGTGTAAGGTAGTAATGTATTTCCCCTCGTTTTGCATTGTAATCGTAATCTGGATACCCTCCCAAACGGTAGCGATAAGAAACTACTACATCATATTCCTCTTTTGGCGCGAAGTTCAATTCAAACATTATTGAGTCGACTTTTTGCCCATCGCTTTGATCCATATTTTTTGCAAGTATGACATACCGCCAATCACGTTTTACAATACCTGAACTGTATTCTAACGCGTAAGTTTCCGCTGTAAAGGATGTGTCTATGCCATTGACTGCCACCTTCACACCACTATTCTCAATATTCGGAGAAAGAAACATTGATTGTGTGGAAACGTATTCATCAGTAGTATTCTTCATTCTGTAAGTCGCAGCAATATCTGCTTCCGCACCGTCAACTATAATATCCAATGTTTCTGACAATACTGATATCGCATCATTTTTCTCAAATGTTATTGAAGAAGCAATGTCCGATTCCTTGGGGGCCGCCATGTTTGCATAAGCGACTTGAGGAATAACCAATAAAAAAATAAAAGCAAACGCAAAGATTATCCTAATCTTTTTCATAAAATACCTTCTCCCATCTCTCCGCCAATTCTTTTCCTCTGCCCACTGATTATTATTCATCACATAACCCCTGTCTCATCTTATTGTGCCTAACCATATTTTGCTGAAATATAACTTAACACAGCATTTAGCTTTTGTCCACCGTCCTAGAATAAATCCGTTATAGTCTGTTCGTCATCAGCAATTAGGATATTTGCAGCCATAGGCATCATCATCTTTCATCTTATTTTTATGTCACATAATCATTATAACGTAAAGCGTTAATCCATTTTTCACTTTTTGCTTATGGAAACCTTAAGATTTTCTTAATGCGTCCTTTACCATTTTCAGCTCGCCAGGATATATGCAGTGCCTTATTTGGTTATTCTCTACCGCTGCGATGCATTCATCAAGATCCATCCAAAGCACACTATCAATTTCTTCATTTTGCAGAACGAACTTATCTTCATCATTGTCCCGCCACAAAATAAATACTCGCGAAAACTGCCTGTCATGAAAAGGTTTGCCAAAAAAACAGTCATCCCAGATTACAATTCTGTCTCCACAGAAAACAAGCTCATGTTCAGAAGCTGAAATGCCAAGCTCCTCTTGCAGCTCCCGTATCGCCGACTTGGCAAAATCCATTCCTGCAGGAATGTGACCGGCACTTGAAATGTCATAACAGCCCGGGAAGGATTCTTTGGTTTCACTTCTTTTCTGAAGCAGAATCTGAACCTTACCATGCTTCTTCCTGAGAAGCCATACATGGGATGTCCTGTGCATAATGCCTTCCTCATGAGCTTTTTCCCTCTCTACTGTTTCTCCCGTCGGGTTTCCCCGTTCATCAACAACATCCAGAATCTCCATTTATACCACCTGTTCTCAAGTTATACGAAAAGTGTACAGCAATTTACCGGCAATGTATAGTATCAAATATGAATATCATCACATAAGAAACCGGCGTATGGAAATCTATAGAGTACTGCCGGTGTGCCGAACATATCGACAACCTTCCCTTTCACCGTTCCCTTGATAATCTGCTGTGCTCCCTCTATAAGCTTTGCAATCAAATCAGGGCCGACGGGGAACGAACCATGTGACGGATATATAGTGTCAAACTCATCGGTATACATGGACAGCCTCTTCAGGCTCTCAGCATAAAGGGGAAGGTTTCTGCGTTCCTTGAACATAAATATGTTCCCGTCCTGGATGCTGTCTCCCGAAATAAGCACTTTGCTGTTTATATCCAGTATAGCTACACTCCCGGGTGTATGTCCGGGTATGAATATAATTTTAAGAGGCCGGTTTCCGAGATCTATGATTTCTTCGTCTTTTACAGGCAGAATAGTTCCCAGACCTCCGTGTGCCCTGTAATTATCTTCTTCCTCAGGATGCATATAAAAACAATCAAAACCTGCGTTTCCGGAAATATGATCCGGATCTGCATGTGTATTTAAAAGCATTATAGGCAATTCCGTGATGCTTTCCGCAATTTGCTTTGCGTTTGGCGTATTCATTCCACTGTCAATTAACATCGCCTTTTCCGTTCCTGCCAGTAAGAAAAACCTCACGCCGTTATCTTCAATCCGCCATGTGGAATTGTTTATTTGAATAATCTCAGCCATCAATATTCCTCCTTAGATTTTATATTGAAAGGTTTTAGCCTTATTTCTTTACTATTGCTATACTGAAACCATCCCAGCCTTTAAGACCTGCCGTTAAGCTGTATACATTTTTGATTCCTCTCTTTACGTATTTATACCTCTCGGCCCGTATTGTTTGGCGCGGTATTTTTATTTCATTTTACCATTTTATAACTGTTAAATCAAAAGCTTTCAAGCATGCACAAAGCTCATTTTATTTTTGTATAATGGAATAATAAAATGATGGAATTTGTCGATGAGTTGTGGTATTGTAAATATTACTGAATTTTTCTATGAAAATGATAACATGGAAATAATAAAAGGAAGCGTTGAAAATGATAAAGACTGATCAGGATAATGACATGTGCAGCGGCCCCTTATTTGGGAAAATGATTCTTTTTGCATTGCCCATTATGGTAATGAATATACTTCAGCTATTGTTTAATGCTGCAGATTTGGTAGTGGTCGGACGGTTTGCCGGCAAAGAGGCTTTGGCGGCTGTTGGGGCTACCGGTGCTCTTATTAATCTGATTGTTAATTTATTTATGGGCCTTTCTGTTGGAACAAGTGTTATTGTTGCCCAGAGTTATGGTGCCAAAAATTCTGAGGAAACCAATAAATCAGTCCATACATCAATTATTGTAAGCTTCATAGCCGGTATCATAGTAATGGCATTGGGACTCACGCTATGCAAGCCTTTGCTGATAATGATAGGCACACCCGGTGATATTATTGACCTGTCGGTTGTCTATATGAGAATATACTTTCTTGGCATTCCCGCCAGTATGATATATAACTTCGGTGCGGCAATACTGCACGCAGTCGGAGACAGCCGCAGGCCTATGTATTATTTGTTCATATCCGGTGTCATTAATGTATTTCTGAATTTGTATTTTGTCCTTGTACTGCATATGACCGTGGATGGCGTTGCCTGGGCGACAACAATTACCCAGTATCTGTCGATGTTTTTAACCCTTGAGTGCCTTATCCGCAATAAGGAGGAATCAATCCGCCTGTATATGGGAAACCTTCGGATTGACCGCAGAAAGCTGCTTCGGATTATGCAAATCGGTCTTCCCGCCGGACTGCAGTCACTGTTATTTTCCATTTCCAATGTGCTGATACAATCGGCTATCAATTCCTTTGGCTCCTCTTTGGTTGCGGCTAATTCGGCGGCGTCAAATATCGAGGGATTTGTGGCCACACCCATGACCGCCTATTACAATGCAGCAATTACTTTTACCGGACAGAATATGGGAGCAAAAAAATATGACAGGATTGACAAGATAGCAAAGATTTGCACATTCCTGGTCTTTGCCACATGTGTTATTGCAGGCGGGCTGACCATATTATTAAGCAAACCTTTGCTGTCCATATTTACGACAGATCCTGAAGTTATCCGGCTGGGCATGACAAGAATCAACATTATGATGATCACATATTTTACCTGCGGTATTATGAATGTATTTCCTGGATTGACCCGTGGAATGGGATACTCTATGCTGCCAATGCTCTGTACTTTGGTTGGAGCATGCCTGATGCGTATTATTTGGCTGGCTACCATTTTTTCATGGTTTCCCACCATTTACATGCTTTATACCTGCTATCCGGTTACCTGGGCGCTTGCGTCCATCGGTCAGGTCTGCAGTTTCTTCTATGCCAGGAAGAAGGTAAGACAGATGGCTTTAAGCTTATAATGGGATAAATGAGCTTTCCCGCAAACAAGATGTATTGGTAGAATATTTAAGTGTATAAAAAGGCAGATGACCAAACATGATCATCTGCCCATTTTATAGTTTTAACTTCATTTTTGTATTTAAACCATAAACACCAGGCGCTGAACCGGGTTTTTATTTGACGGCTCATTGCCCTTTTCAAACACGCACATATCAGATGACCCCAAACAGCAAATCGCCGTATGTAGGTATAGGCCACAGGCTTGCATCCACCAAAGTTTCAAGCTTGTCGGCAAAGGAGCGCATTTCGCCCATCAGCGGGATGATGACGTCCTTGTAAGTACGGGCATGCTCAAGCAAATCACCTTCATGCGCATCAACCTCTTCCAACTTCACACCCAGCTGATCGATGGCGGCCTGCAGGCTGGATGTCAATGATACAAGCTTATCCAGTTTTCCCTTTGCGGCGGATGAATCAGCGCCTGCTGCATTGAGGGAAGCAACGG
>DATCLI010000067.1:0-4590 GCA_036563955.1 Clostridia bacterium
GCTCATAATCGTGGCCCGACCAAAGCCTATAATATTGCCGTTGAAATCATATATATTAATCTGATCGGCCCTTGTATCGGTGCCGTTTATCGCAACAAACAATTCGGCGAGAGTGCTCGTGTTGGTCCAGTTAATGCTGTCCTGCTCAAAGTATTGTTCCAATTTCTGTTTTATAAGATTGCTGTAGCCGACATTTATCGATACGGTATCCAAAGCTCTGACGGCATCGTCGGTCTGGTTCTGAAATCCCGTGACAAGGTTTACTATGTTTTGTGTTTCGCGTTCCACCAATATTTTTGACGTATATGAAAAAAAGAAAACGGAAAAAAGGAGCACAAGCGTCAGTGCGAGCACTATATATGTTAAAAAAAACCGGGTCCGCAGTTTTGTTTTCTTCATGTATACTACTCCCAGGAAAAAATAATATTTGTAAGCAGGCATCGGCACATAGCTGCAGTTGTAATTTTATTATTAATTGCCTGTTGCTTGATAAGACGTTAAAAATACGGCTAAACAGCCCAGGGATCGAGCTTCGCTATGAATATTATACTATGAAAGGGAGATTTGTGAAAGCGTATTCAAAAAAGTACAAATTATGGTTTGAAAAGTGCATGGACTATACAATATATACAAGTAGAATATAAAGTAGCAGCATTTCTTTGTATTCTTCAACAAAATATCTCTTTTTAAGGAGGAAGATGTATGAAAAGGATTTTAATTGTTTTGCTGTGTCTGTCGATGCTTATGTTAATGCTGGCAGGATGCGGCGGAACTGCCAAAACGCCTTCCAAACAGACTGACAGCGGCAGCGGGAAAACGGAAACAAAAACGGAAACAAAAACGGAAACAAAAAGCAGTCCGTTTGCCGGAAAGGAATTGAGCATTCTCGTATCGCAGGGATGGATGGACAGCTACTACGACGGCATTATTGACAGGTTTGAAAAAGAATACGATGTAGTTGTAGACCTGCAGACAGTACCGGCGGATCAATATTTTGATCTGCTGAATTCCAAGCTTACCAGCGGCACGCTTACGGATATTTTCTGGATCCAGTCCAATCCGTTCGCGATTGAAAGCAACCTTGTGGAGCCCGAAAAATACTGCATGGACTTTACCGGAGCCGCCTGGTTTGATATAATTCCAGAAGAGAGAAGAGCCGCATGTATGGTTGGAGACAAGCTTTACGGCCTTATGCTTTGGACAAACTCTCCGGAATTTATAATGATGTATAACAAGACCCTCTTTGAAGAACTTGGAATTACAAAAGTACCTGCGACTTACAACGAATTATTGTCCGTATGCGAAAAAATTCACGCAAAAGGTATTATTCCCTGGTTCATTCCCGGCGCGGACGGATGGCAGCACCAGCTTGCATTCTTCCAGATCGGAGGAGTTTACGAACAGGCTCAGCCAGGTCTGTATGAAGCTTTAAACACAAATGAAGCGACATTTGAAGGCAATGCAAAAATGATTGAAGTTCTTGAACAAATGAAAGAACTGCATGACAAGGGATATTTCGGCGAGGGTTGGATTGGAACGGACAGCACTAATATGGCGAATATGTTTGCCGACAGGCAAATTGCGATGGCAATGAGCAACCCCGGTTTTATCAACCAGGTAAAATCTGAAACCGGAACAACCGACGAATTCGGGCTGTTCCTGATTCCTCTCGGCGACAACCATACATATCCGACAAACCCGGCAGGGCCGATAATGTTGGGCAACAAGAATTCGCCGAATCCGGATCTTGTAAAAGCATTCTTTGATTTTGTAACAACCGAGCAAAGCTTGCAGGAACTGCTCGACGCTCATACAAACTGGACTAACCTCGCTGTAAATGAGAAAGTTGTAAAAATTCAGCAGCACTGGACCAAAGAAGAACTGGAACTCATTCAAAGCGTCGATGATTCATTAAGGTTGACACCTGTTCTTCAGACAGGGACCAAGTATACAAACGACTATTGGATGGACTTCGGAAGAGATATGATTGCTTACTTTATGGGACAGATGACTGTAAACGACGTATTAAAGAATATGGATACTAACAGGGCGGAATCTGCAAAACTCCAGAACGACCCATATTGGAAATAGTTAATTGAGCAAATGCGCAATTAAGGAGAAATAACAAACGAGGCCGGGAGTTTTGCAGCTCCCGGCATTATTCGTGATTACCGGGTAAATTTTTTTCTTGAATTTTATAGGGCAATAAGGTGGAGCTATATGTACAAACAAAAAATATATCCGAAATGGTTTTTAATTATGCCTCTTGTTTTATATGTCATGTTTTTTCTGACGCCGGGGCTGTTGGGTGTTGGTTATTCCCTTACCGACTGGAATTCCCGCAGTTTGGAAATTAACTTTGTAGGCTTTGATAATTATATTGAAATATTTACTTCAAACAAGGATTATTCGGCCGGGATAGTGAACACTTTAAAGTTTACCGTTATCTCAAACATTATTAAAATTACTACCGCCTTTTTTCTTGCGGTAATGCTTCAAAAGGAAATAAAAGGGCGAAATTTTTACCGATCGGTTTTATATATTCCTGCTGTCCTTCCGTTTTTAATTATTGGTATTATATTTAAGTCGATACTGAATTTTAATAACGGTTTGCTGAATACGGCACTTGAGGCTTTGCAACTTGGCTTTTTAAAGCAGCAGTGGCTGTCAGATCTGAATGTTGTTTGGAAGTCCATTTACATGGTTGACGCATGGAGGGGAATTGGGTACGTTATGACAATTTTCCTCGCAGGTCTCAGCAGTATACCGGATTCATATTATGAAGCCGCGGATATAGACGGCGCGAGCTTCTTTCAGAAACTAATACACATCACGCTGCCCATGCTCACCGGGGCAATCACGATAAACCTTATTTTTGGAATCACGTACGGCTTAAAGGTTTTCGATATTATATACGTATTGACAAACGGCGGACCTGGCCATGCCACCGAAGTAATAACAACATATTCATATACCCTTTATGCAAATGGCAAGTACGGAATGGCAACCGCTTTAAATACTATTTTATTTGTCCTGACCACAATTATTGGAATACTCGTAGTGAAATATATGAGCAGACTGGAGGTGCAGCAGTAATGAAAAAGAGAGCTAATTATATACTCAAGCAGATTGTTTGTATTATACTTAGCGTTATTGTGATTACACCTCTTTACATGGTTTTCATAAATTCATTCAAAACAAAAAACGAGGCTGCGAGGATGAACCTGTCACTGCCCCGTGAGTGGCTGTTTTCTAATTACATCGTTGTTATCGAAGAGGGAAACCTTATTCAGGGTTTTTTAAACAGTTTTTTATACTCTTTTTTATCCGCATCTGTTGCCGTTATTACCTGCGCCATGGCGGCATTTGTTATAAAACGTGAGAAAACGAAATTCAACAGGATGATATACTACTTTATTCTCTGCGGGTTCTTTTTCCCGGTAAATTTCGTAACTCTGATGAAGATATTTAATACAATAGGAATCGCAAATACAAGATATGGTTTGATTATTGCGTTTACCAGCAGCATGGTTCCGTTTTGTATTTTTACAATAAGCAATTTCATAAGCTCCGTGCCTGTTGAAATCGATGAAGCGGCCGTAATAGACGGAGCGGGCGCGCTGCTGTTGTTTTTCAGAATTGTCCTGCCATTGCTGAAGCCTGTGCTTATTACAACATTTCTGCTTCAGTTCATGGGGGTGTGGAGCGATTTTATGACGCCCCTGTATCTTTCAAGTTCAAGCAAGATGTGGCCGATGAATCTTGCGGTATACAATTTCTTCGGGAAAATGTCAAGTAATTGGCAGTACGTATTTGCTGATATAATATTAACATGTTTGCCTGTTGCATTAATTTATTTCTTTGGACAAAAGTATATTATTTCAGGGCTTTCTTCCGGAGCAGTGAAAAAGTAAAATAATCAGAAATAAAAGGCCGCAGAACAGAGGGGTGAATTATATGCTTTATAAAAAAGACTGGGAAAACGTAAAAGCAAAATGGTTAAACTATTGGAAGCGAAGCAATACAGGACGTCCGCTCATGCATCTCGTAGCTGTCCGGGATGACCTGGACAAAATAGAAAATAAAAAATCACCGGTTTTAAATGATATCTACGAAAAATACCTGAATGCGGAGAAAATAGTGAGCAGATACCGGCATTTTTGTGAAACGCATGAATTTTTGGCCGAAAGTTTTCCGAACCTCAGTGTTGATTTCGGACCGGGTTCGCTTGCCGCTTATTTAGGCTGCGATATTGTATTCAGCCCAAACACGGTCTGGTTTGAGCCATTTGTAAGCGATTGGTCGAAACTTGGAAAACTTCGTTTTGATCCGCAGAATCAATGGTTTAAAAAGCATATCGAACTATTCCGGAATATAAAAGCTCTTGTTGGTAATGACTTTTATATATGTATTCCGGATATTATGGAGAACCTGGATGTTCTTGCTTCGATGCGCGGAGCGCAGGACACATTGTTCGATATGATTGACCAGCCCGAGGAAATCCTGGAAAGGATACAACAGATAAACGACATATATTTTGAGTATTATGACCGCTTTTATGAAATTGCAAAAGATGATGAAAGCGGCTCA
>DATCLI010000068.1:0-4062 GCA_036563955.1 Clostridia bacterium
TTTATATCCTTATTTAATTGGTCAAGATGGCCGCGGTATGGTTCAATGTTTTTTCCGGTTATTAAAAAGCTCCTGTCGACGTCAGTCAGAGTTCCCCCTTCATCAAGGCTGTTAAGGTATACCGTCTGCCTGTTTCCGATAAGGAAAGAAACGTCTTTAGGTTCAAAATACATCTGAAACGTTCCGGGGAGTATCATACCCTTTTCTATAAGTATTTCACACTGCTGCACATGCTCTTTAATTACGTTTTCGAGCCTTTGATTCAATCGCTCCGTATCCTCAACAAATATAACCGGGTTTAAATGCAGGTATTCAAAAATCGAATGCCCCTTGTCATGGAAATAGGGGATAAATTTATCTATTCCCGCAAAATTTCCGCTGTTTTTAAGCTTTTCGGCATATATACCGAAATTGGACTTAAACAATGCGGTCAAATCTCTGTCCTTAATTCCGCCTAAATATTCAGTAAGCTCGGTATTCAGCCTTTCGGCTATCTTCCCTGCCTGTTCCGCGGTGAAAACAAATTCTATTGCGGGAAATATGCATACCTGCTCGACATTCTGGTATGATCGCTGGCTTTCGGCATCAAATATACGCATCGAATCAATTTCTATATCAAACAGTTCAATTCTTACAGGTTTCTCTTGTTGTACCGGGAAAATATCAATAATTCCGCCCCTTATTGAAAATTGTCCTTTTGCTTCAACCATTTCCTCCCTTTCATATCCGACAGCAGAAAGGCGGCGTATGAGCTCTTCGATATTAACTGTATCCCCTGTTTTCAGGGATATAAAATATGATTTGAATTCGTCAGCGGGCATATAATAATCAATAATTGATTCGCAGGATAAAACAATGACCGTATAGTCGTTTTCAAGCATTTTCCCAAGGCATCCTATCCTTTGAAACGACTGATCACGGCTTTTCGACTCGACATCATATAACATTTTTTCACGAAACGGAAAATAGAAAACCCCTTCGCCAAACAGGCTTTCCAGGTTTCGGAACGCTTTCCTCGCCTGCAGATCATTGGCAGCCACATATAGCACTTTTCTTCCTGTACCTTCAATTAAGGAATAAACAAGATGGTGCCTTTGAGTGTCTGACAAGCCGTTTATTGCAATTGGAAAGCCTTCAATAATTTTTTTCTGTATTTCGTTTATATCTTTCCATTCGTACCAGCGTCTTATATTCATAAAAGCTCCGAATTCAATTATTACCGCCGTTGTGCCTGGACATGGCTGTTTCAATTCCGGCAGCCAAAAAATCCCCAACGGCCACTGCGGTTTTTTCAATAACCTCATTAATAATCCGCTGTTCATCCGCATTATACTTCCCTAACACATAGGAAACCAAATCCTGATTCTCCAATGGTTTTCCGATACCAATGCGAAAACGCGGAAATTCATCGGTCTGCAAGTGATATATAATCGATTTCATGCCATTGTGCGTCCCGGAACTGCCTTTAGGCCGTATTCTGATAACGCCCTGCTCCAGGTCGATATCATCGTATATAACCACGAGATTGCCTGTTTCAACTTTGTAAAAATCCACAACAGCCTTAACAGCCTCTCCGCTGTTGTTCATATAGGTTTGCGGTTTTACGAGGACAACTTTCTTCCCTTGAATGATGCCTTCTCCTATCAAAGATTTAAACCTGGCTTTCAAAACAGGTATGCGGTAAAGAGCGGACAAATAATCAATGCACTGAAAACCTGCATTATGGCGCGTTCTTTCATACTCTTTTCCGGGATTGCCCAGCCCCGCAATAACAAACATCAAAAAACCTCCCCAAAGGATAGAACAGAACGTGATTTCAGCTTAGTAAAGAAGCATGCGTTATGTATTAAATCCATGGCATTTGCGATGTTATATGCTTTGAGTTCCGCTGTACAATATATTGCTGGTATGCATTAAAGCTTGCCATTATATATTGTACAGCGGATTTTTATTAAGGTTACATCGCAAAAGCCTTTAAATCAGGGCTAACGCTGAGTGAACAGTGTAGAAATGGAAATATTTCCGTATATGCATTCAATTGCTTCTGCAAAGATTTCCGCTACGGACAGTACCGTTATCTTATCTATTTTCTTTTCTTTCGGCACAGGAATCGTATTTAGCATAACAAGCTCCTTAATCGGTGATTTATCTATTCGTCCTATCGCCTGACCCGATAATACACCGTGAGTGCAGCAGGCATAAACTTCACTTGCACCCATTTCCATGAGCGCTTCCGCTGCTGTTGTTACAGTCCCCGCGGTATCTATAATATCATCGACAAGGATGGCCTTTTTACTGCGTACATCCCCAATGATATTCATAATTTCGCATACATTTGCTTTCGGCCGTCTCTTATCAATAATCGCAAGCGGAACTTCAAGCCTTTCCGCGAATTTCCTCGACCTTGATACACTTCCTACGTCGGGAGATACGACAACAATATCATCAAGATTTTTAAACTTTTCAGCCACATACTGCGCTAAGATCGGTGTTCCCATGAGCTGATCAAGCGGAATATCAAAAAATCCCTGGATCTGCGTAGCATGAAGATCCATTGTTAACACCCTGTCGGCGCCTGCGACGGTAATAAGGTTCGCAACGAGCTTTGCCGAAATAGGATCCCTCGCCTTTGCTTTTCTGTCCTGCCTTGCATACCCGAAATACGGTATAACGGCGGTAATTCTTCCGGCAGAGGCTCTTTTTAACGCATCAATCAGTATTAAAAGTTCTACAAGGTTTTCGTTCACCGGTGTGCATGTGGATTGAATAATAAAAGTGTCTGATCCGCGAACAACTTCGTTTATGCTTATTGCCGTTTCACCATCGCTGAAACGCCCAACAATTGAAGCCCCCAGCGGTAATCCGATTCTTGCCGCTATTTCCTGGGCAAGAGGCATATTGGAATTACCGGCAAATATTTTTATATCTTTTCCCTGAATGTTCATTTTTATTGTAACCTCCACAAATTATGCATTATCAGATTTTTCCCCTCGCAGCCTTCCCTTTTTTATAACCCAATCCTTTATAATTGTCTGGCGGCTTCTGGCTATTGCAAGCGAATACTCGGGAACTTCCTCGGTAATCGTGGAACCCGCAGCAATATAGGAATTCGGCTTAACTTCCACAGGGGATATAAGATTGACATTGCAGCCGATAAAACTGTTGTCTCCGACGATTGTCCTGTTTTTTACTTTTCCGTCATAATTAACAAAAACAACGCCGCATCCTAAATTAACATTCCTTCCAACTTCCGCGTCGCCTACATATGTCAGGTGAGATATCTTTGTTTCATCACCGATGACGGATTTTTTTATTTCAACAAAATCACCGATTTTTACTTTTTCCCCTATTGTACTTCCCGGTCTTAAATAAGCAAACGGGCCGACAGTTGTATTAGCTCCGATTTTACTTTCGCTTATAACCGAGTAAATTATTTTAGCATTTCTGCCTATTACCGTGTCGGATATCATGCAATTTGGTCCGATAACACAATTTGAGTCAATTGAAGTAGAACCTTTCAGTATTGTTCCGGGATATATCACCGTATCGGCCCCGATGCTTACATTTTCTTCAACAATACAGCTGTCGGGTATTAAAAAAGTTACCCCGTTTTTCATGTGACTTTCTATTATTCTTCTGTTTAATACCCTTCCGGCAGCGGCTAGCTGCATTCTGTCATTTATCCCGGCAATTTCTTCATAATTATCGAGAGATATCACGCCTATGTCCCCGCCGTTTTCATAAACTATGGACATCGTATCGGTCAGGTAATATTCTTTTTGATCATTATTGTTATTTAGTTTTTTCAATGATTTATCAAGCCATTGAATATCAAAAAAATATATTCCGGAGTTTATTTCCTTAATATTCTGCTGCTTTTCATCGGCATCCCTTTGTTCGACTATCCGGCAGGCATTTCCTCTGCTGTCTCGAATAATCCGACCATAACCGTAAGGGTTTTCGACAATAGCTGTTAATGCTGTCATTGCCCTGCCCTTGCCAGTGTGTTCTTCCATTATGCGTTTTAACGTCTTAGCGGTAATTAAGGGGATATCTCCGTAC
>DATCLI010000069.1:0-1930 GCA_036563955.1 Clostridia bacterium
GTTATATACTTTGAGTTCCGCTGTACAATATATTGCTGGTACGCATTAAAGCTTGTCACTATATATTTGTACAGCGGATTTTTATTAAGGTTACATCGCAAAATGCTGCCCGTTGTTTTCATTTTGCTATAATAATCCCCTATTTCCTGATATAATAAAAGAAATAATTATACCTGCGCAAATAGCATGGTGAAGGGGTTGGATGCAATGCTGGAAGTTCCGGTTCAAGATCAGAAATGGATTGAATCCGTTTGGGAAAAAATAATGGTAAAGATGGATTGTGTTGTCGAAAACACAGGGGAAAAGATACCTTATACTACCGTAAACGGCAGATATGACGACAAATTCGCGCAAGACCCTTCCTGGTGGACAAATGGTTTTTGGCCGGGAATACTATGGCTGATGTATATGGGAACGAATAATGAAAAATACAGGGGGATGGCCGAAAAAGCCGAGATTCGACTGGACGGCGTGCTTTACGGACTTGACGGGAGTTTTGAAGGCCTGCACCATGATGTCGGTTTTATGTGGCTTTTATCAAGCGTTGCAAATTACAGAATTACGGGTAACCCCCAGTCCAGGATAAGAGGTTTGATTGCTGCAAACCATCTGGCCTCGCGGTTCAATATCAAAGCAGGTTTTATCACTGCCTGGAACGGTAAAAATTGCGAAGGATGGTCGATTATAGACACAATGATGAATATACCGCTGCTGTATTGGGCATCAGCGGAAACAGGCTGCAGCCGTTTCCGAAACATAGCTAAGGCCCATGCGGACAAGACGGCAGAAAATGTTATTCGCCCTGACGGCTCGGCGATTCACATAATCGAATATGATCTTGAAACGGGTGAAGTAGTAAAAACTTACGGCGGACAGGGGTATGGGACAGGCTCTTCGTGGTCGAGAGGTCAAAGCTGGGCAATATATGGATTTGCCCTTTCTTATTTACATACGGAAAACCCGATTTATCTTGATACAGCAAAAAAAGTAGCGCATTATTTCACTTCCTGTATCCAGGACAGTTACATCCCGGCTATCGATTTCAGAAGTCCCGCCGAACCATTGTACATAGATACTACTGCCGGCGCTATCGCCGCATCCGGTATGATTGAAATTTCCAAACATGTACCCGATTTCGAAAAGAAGATATACCTGGACACGGCTATGAAAATATTAAAAGCACTGGAAAAAGAGCAGTGCGACTGGACGGACAGGACGGACTCGATTTTGCAGAACGGTTCGGAATCATACAGCGGCGGAATACATAAAAGTATTATTTATGGCGACTTCTTTTTTATCGAGTCTATTTTAAAACTGAAAAAAACTGGCATCTGCTTATGGTAGAAATTTGTTACTGTTCAGTACAATAATGTCTGAACAATAATTCCCGCGAGTCCTGCTTAGCGGTTTGAGGCATTGCTGCCGCGTTCCAGTAGGTACGCGGCTTTGCTTCGGGTGTTTCGTTTCCTTGTGTGACAAAGCACATACCAATAGCACGCTTTAGGATCTTTTTTATTTTTACTGAGAGGTCTCCATATCCCGGGTCGCTCATTAACCCGCTCCACATTTGCCTGTAAGCAGCAGGGCGTTGGAGTATGTCGCCCGGCGTCACCGAAAACACCCGAATCACCCGCTGTTTATTTGGTATAAATCAGGGAGTCACAGTGGTACAGCTTGAAAAAAACGGCGGATTAAGTTAGTATAGAAAGAGGATTATTTCCTTTACAATGTTAAGCCCTGTGTAAATGATTGTGTATGAGGATATCATAAAATATATGTTGTTCGGAAAAAACCGGATGCGGGCGCTTTAACATAAGCATATACGGGAGGATTCATTGTGAAACGCGGAAAGTATTACATTACCACACCTATATATTATCCAAGCGGAAAGCTCCATATCGGGCATTCCTATACTACCGTTGCGGCAGAC
>DATCLI010000070.1:0-2070 GCA_036563955.1 Clostridia bacterium
GCCGTGAGGATAGCAGATAAAATCATGAATATATTTTTATTTATACTGACAAATAACCTGATCCCAATTTTTGCCTTAATCCTTCTGGGAATAGTTCTTGGAAAAAAGTTCAGCCTTGATGTGGGCACATTGTCAAAAATAAATTTGTATGCCTTTGTACCCTTCTTTATGTTTGTTAATATTTATACAACTGAATTCCGGGCTGATATGATTGCCGCCGCTGTTATAGTAATTCTTATTATTCCGATAAATCGTTTGATTGGTTCACTTATAGGGAAGATTCGAAAATATGATCAAAGCCTTACAAACGCATTTGCCAATTCAATCATGTTTTTTAATTCGGGAAATTTCGGTATTCCTTTGATTACAATGGTTTTTTCGAGCAAGCTGTTTCAGGTAAACGGTGAAATGCCGTATTTAAACTTTGCGATGACTATTCAGATAATCATTGTCATAATCCAAAACACCGCAGCCAATACAATAGGCGTATTCAATGCCAGCCGTGCCGAAGGAAACATAAAAGACGCTCTTAAGAAAGCTCTTAATATGCCGTCCTTTTATGCTGTTATTCTGGCCTTTGTTTTTAAGCTCATCCCGTATAATCTTGAACAGCTGCCAATATGGCCTGCTTTGAATTATGTAAAAGACGGTGTGATCTCTCTTGCATTGATCTCCCTCGGTGTCCAATTGTCACAGACAAAAATAAAATTAGCCGATCCGGATGTCTTGCTTTCTTCATTTGTTCGTTTAATAGGCGGGCCAATTATCGCGTTTATTATGGTTTCTTTGTTTGGAATAAAGGGAGTTATGGCACAGACGCTAATTATTTCCTCCTCCATTCCAACCGCCGTCAATACGGCGATGATTGGCGCAGAGTTCAATAACAGTCCTGACTTCGCTTCGCGTGCGGTTATGGTATCCACCCTTTTGTCGTCCATTACGTTAACTGCCGTGATTTATGCGGCGGGAATACTGTTCCCGGTATAGCGGACTGCTTTTTTGATATCAGACTTTTTTGATTATATGCCTTAAGGATTTAAAACGGCGGTTTGCTTTTATTTTTGCAATATGCAGTTTCTTTCCGGTTTTTTTTGCCTTGTCTTGGAGAAATTTGGATATCAAATTGAACAGCGGTGTTAAAAGCCTGAATAATAGAATAAAAGGCTTTAAAGTAATTTTCAATATAAATGTAAGTATAAGGATTACCCATCGTGACATGAATGCGTAATAGAACACAACTCCGATAAGCACGGCAAGGAAAAAATACATTCTCATCTCGCCCTGGTTGCTTACATAGGCCACAGCAAAAACGAGTATCGACGCGGCAATCCAGAATGCAATATCTTCAAAAGCAGCCATCGCCGTTTTCGTCTTCAGGGCTTTTCTTTTCAACCTGATAAGATCGTAAAGGAATCCGGCCGTCAGCCCGCTTACCATCGCGCTTACGAACACATATACTTCATGCATCATAAAACAAACCTTCTAACGGAACAGGCCGGATAAAAAACCGCCCTTTTTCCTGGGCGCCGATTGATCAAGATATTCAACAGCGCCTATTTCGCCTTCAACATCAAGCGTTGCGCTTTCAACATCCAGTTTGTTTATATGCATTTCCAGTCCTCTTACAACAATAATTCCAAGTTCGGTATCCACAACAATGCATTCCTCGTTAAAGCTTTCAACGTTATGTACTCCCGTTATCAGAAGCCTTCTCCTGTCCCTGAGGGTAATATTCTGATGTTCCCTGTCCGGTGTCCTTTTTTCCTCGGCCATGATTTTCCACCACCTGAAAAGTTAATGGATTGCACTCGGCTTAAAAATTTCGGTCGTTTATGTCCATGCATTGAAATTCTATGAGAACATGGCCTGCAATATGTCATTTATCAAATAAAACATAAAACCCCTGCCTGCGTTATTCACGATAGTTTAAACGCAGACAGGGGACTTGTGATTGAAACTATCCAAGGCTTTTGCGATGTAACCTTAATAAAGATCCGATGTACAATATATAGTGACAAGCTTTAATGCGTACCAGCAATATATTGTACAGCGGAACTCAAAGTATATAAC
>DATCLI010000071.1:0-4262 GCA_036563955.1 Clostridia bacterium
GCGTATAATAACAGCGATGGACGGTACGCTTGAAAAAGCCGTTAATGAAGTGGGAAGAGTGTAAATGAGAGTTACTGGTGGCTGAATGGTGAATTTTAAAATATAGTTACAGGTTAAGGGTTGAAAGGATGAGGAAAGTATGATGAGAGCGCTTTGGACAGCCGGTTCCGGGATGAAGGCAATGCAGTTCAATGTGGATACTATTTCAAATAATCTTGCGAATGTCAACACAACCGCTTATAAAAAAGAAAGGGCCGAATTTGAGGATTTACTGTATGTTACGATTGAACGCGCATATATGATGGAAGGACAGGGACGGCCGGTGAATCTTCAGGTCGGGCACGGATCGGTTGCGCGTTCAACTGCGAAGGACTTCACATGGGGCAGCTTGCAGCAGACTGAAAACCAGCTCGATTTTGCGATTGTCGGCGATGGCTTTTTCAGTATCAGGTATGCTGACGGCAATATCTATTATACCCGGGACGGAAGCTTTAAACTGTCTGTAACAGAAGACGGAAACATGCTGACTACGGCAAGGGGATATCCTGTACTTGACGAAAACGGGGAGCCTGTGTATTTTGATTATCCGCTTGAACAAATGGTAGTTTCGGAGCAGGGAGAAGTATCGTACAGGGACGAGGAAGGCTTCATTATTCCAACCGGGCAGAGAATAGGCTTGTTTAAATTTAATAATCCGCAGGGCCTTGAATCTGTCGGCGGAAATATGTATTCTGAAAATAGCGCCTCTGGCAATGCTGTGTTTGACGAAGAACTCGGAGAGCCAAGCATAATCCGTCAGGGATATCTGGAGGCTTCGAATGTTCAGGTTATTGAAGAAATGGTCAGGCTGATCATTTCCCAGAGAGCCTATGAATTGAATTCGAAGGCTATAACATCGGCTGATGAAATGATGGGAATAGCGAATAACCTTAAGAGATAAACCATTCCAAAAGGGAGTAATATATTATAATGAAAATCGACGGAATCGGCTCTGTTGATATATCGGCAGGTATCGAAAGAAAACAGGCGGCTGAAGAACAAAAATTTGAAGAGTATTTAAGAAAAGCTTACTCCGACGGAGATAAACAGAAGCTTAAAAGTGCGTGCCAGGAGTTTGAAGTGCTTTTCCTGCAGATGATGTACAAACAGATGAAAAGAACGGTACCTGAGAGCGATCTTCTTGCCAAAAGCACTGCAAGACGGATATATGAAGAAATGCTTGATGAAGAACTAATAAATAACGCAAAGGAAAG
Organism: Clostridia bacterium; assembly: GCA_036563955.1. GTDB lineage: Bacteria > Bacillota > Clostridia > DSM-8532 > DSM-8532 > DTU069. Next base: position 1,254 of record DATCLI010000071.1, read on the forward strand.
AGGAGTGGGGATAGCGGATATCCTATACCGGCAGTTAAGCCTGAATATGGATAAAATGTTTACCGTAAGTCATGAAGGGGAAACAAAATAACAGTGTGCGCATAACTGTTTTTATATTAATTCTGCTTGTTATTCTTAACATAGGCCCATCAATAATACACTTGGATGGGTCTTATTCATATGACGGTGAACCTCCTGAAGTAACGCCCGTAATAACGGAAAAAGCCGGCAAAACCGAACCGGTTGTTTATAAAAAAGAGGAGCTCGAAGTAAACGGTAAACCCCAGGTTGTTCATTATCTTGAGCTCGATTTGCGTGATCCAGAGCTTTCGGTTTTTCCCGTCCTGGCAAAGGACAGGATATTCGGGTTTGAACTGTTAAGCGAAATTGATAAAAGATATAAAGCTTTGGCATCGGTAAACGGCGGTTTTAATTTCTCATACGGCCAGCCTTCCGGGTTTGTGGTGAGTAATGGAAGGTTATTGACAGGAAGCCTCGGATACGGCAGGATATTATTAATAAGGGATAAAAAAGCATGGTTTATTGACGCTCCGGCAGAGGTCCGGATAGAATGCGGCGGTGAACAAATTCTCATCAACAGGGTAAACCCGTACCCCGCGGAACAGGGAATAATGATATATACACCCGAATACGGTCCGACCGACAGGATTGATAAAAGGCATACGGTATGCGTTGTAAGAAACGGCAAAGTGGTTTCGGCGGGTATTTCCGATACTGAAGCCGAAATACCGGATGAAGGTTATTTGATAACAGACTCCGAAACGGAAAATTCCGTTTTATCCGGGTTTTATACCGGGCAGGAGGTATTGCTACGGTGGACTGATCAAGCGGAGCAGGGATACCAGTGTTCCGGCTCCCTTGTAGAAAACGGTGTAAACGTTGCAAAAGAAACCGACCCATGGGCAGGCAGTATGGAAATCCCGACTCCGCGCACAGCGATCGGAATTAAGGACGATTCGACGCTTGTGTTTGTAGTTGTTGACGGAAGGCAGCCGGGTTACAGCGCCGGGGTTACCGGAAAACAGCTTGCCGATATTCTTTTATCGGCGGGAGTAACGGAAGCCGCGCTGCTTGACGGGGGAGCTTCAAGCGAGATTATTGTAGGCGGCGAGATAGTAAATAAACCGTCCGCCGGACAAGAACGTCTGATAGCCTCGGCCTTTGTAATAACGCGGCTCGAATAGTCCCTAACCTCCATTAGATGGCGAATGGCCTGCTCTTCCGTTATTTTAATCAGGGCTGAAAACTGTCCTCTGCTTCGTTTGATGAAAGGAAGTGTATTTGCATTTGAAAAAGTATAAGTATCTGGTTACCGTTCTGTTAACTATTGCTATTCTTTCCCAAAGCACTTTAGCTTCCGGGCTTTTGAAGAATGAGCAAATCGATCTTCTCTTTCCTGAGAATTTAAGGACAGTTACTTATTTTCAGGGTGTAATTACATCCGATGTATTATCAAGGCTTAAAACACTTTCTCCGGCCGGCGCCCTTAATGCTCTTAACGTATTAAGGGGTGACGGCACAGGAAACCTGAGGCTCGACGAAACGGCAACGCGCGCGGAAGGCGCGGCAATGCTTGTAAGGCTTCTGGGAGCCGAAGACAAAGCTCTCGGGCAGAGTTCGCTTCATCCGTTTACGGATGTACCAGGCTGGGCAGACCCATATGTCGGTTATTTATATCAAAACGGCTTAACGATAGGAATAGGCAATAACTTATACGGTTCAAGCGCCCCGACTGACGAAAAATCGTATTTGGTATTTCTTTTAAGAGCGCTTGGGTACAGAGACGGGAACGGAGAGGATTTCACATGGGGTACCGTCGAACAGGCAGCGGTCGACGCAGGCTTATTAATACCGGGAGAGGCTTTGGCCGCAGGTTCTGATTTTAAACGCAGCCGGCTTGCGGAATTATCGTGGAGAGCAATGTTCCTGGAACACAGGCAGGAACATAAAAGCTTGATATCAGTGCTTTACGACAGGGGTATGATTTCATATTCAATCCTGGAAAAACTGTTAACACCGGCAGACATGCCGGTTATAAACAAATGGCTCGAAATTCTTCCGAAAGTGGAAAAAGCATTCATTGACCATATCGAAAAAATAGAATTGTCGATTGATGAATCTATGGCTAAAACAAATTTGCAAAAATATCTTTCTCATATATTTGAACGTGCCTCAATCTCATCGGGCGTGTTAATCAAGGGATATTCGTCGGAATTATGGCAGGAGGCCGAAAGTTATAAGCTGTATGTTATGCCGCGGTATATAAATACATTGGAACAGGATCGGAAACTGTTTTCCATGCTGGATGATATATCAAGTATTGTAATTCAACCGGGAATGACTGATTATGAAAAGGAACTGGCATTTCATGATTATATAATTGAAAATATAGAGTACGATACAAGTTTTGATATAAATACGGGCATTCCGAGATCATCTTCACATGCGCTCGGTGCTCTCGAAACAGGACTCGCAGTTTGCGAGGGCTACTCCCAGTTGATGATGCTGCTTCTTAACCGCGCGGGCATACCCTGCCGTATGGTAACAGGAATCGCTGAAGGAGAGCCTCATGCGTGGAATATCGTATTACTGGACGGAGATACTTACCATGTGGATGCAACATGGGACGACCCGATTACCGTTGATGGAAATACGACAAGAAACCCGATTCATTACGATTATTTTAATATCACCGACGCGGAGGTTGGAAGAAGCCATACCTGGGTAACGGCGGATTATCCTGCCTGCGTTGAAACTGCGGAAAACTATTATGTTAAAAACAATATGCTTATAGATGGTATCGATAATTTAATAAACGCTCTGGAGGAGGTTGTCCGAAACAGGGAAAGCGAATGCGTATTTAAGCTGAAAAATATTAATTTGGAAACCCTGGACGTTGGAGCGATCATAAACGATATCAACCGCGATTCAAATTACATACTGCAGTCTTTTTCATACTACTATGGGCCGGAATCACAGGTAATATGT
>DATCLI010000072.1:0-5520 GCA_036563955.1 Clostridia bacterium
GATTATATATCAATTTCAGCCGCTTTAAATATCTCTTTGTCTATTTTTATTATAGTTACCAAATATATTATATTTCCGTAGCCCAAGATACCTGCTGTAAAACATGGTTAATTTCTACCTTCTGTTTGCCTTATACGGAACGACATCGCAGGTTTCCTGGTAAAACATAAGAAGTCTCTCCTTCATATCCGCAATGACATCTTTCATAATTGGATCGTTTATCCGGTTCGTTAACTCATATGGATCATTTCTTAAATCATATAATTCATCGGATTCATAAAGCCTTCTTACATATTTGAAATCACGAGTCCTGCACATGACAGCTTTTGTGTGCTCCGGGCCTTCCTGAATCTGCAGCCCTACTCTCGGCCAGTATAATCCTTTTTCCGATGTGCTTGACGATTGAAGTTCCATGCAGTGCCTTTCTCCATGCAATCTGCCGCCTTCGCAGAAAACCGCGTCCCTGTGTTCACTGGTTTTCCCTTCAATTAGCGGGATTAACGAGCGGCCGAAATGCGTATGCCCAGGCTGTATTCCAAGAAGATCCTCCACTGTAGCGGGAAAATCAATCAATTCGACCAAGGCGTCCCTGACTCCTGTTTCAACTTTAACCCATGAGGGCGGTTTTATTATAAATGGCGCCCTTGTAAGGCAATCTTCAAAAGTATTCTGGGTTTTTTCAACAAGCCCGTAATCACCTGTAAAATCTCCATGGTCCGAAAACATAAATACAGCCGTATTATCGTAGATGCCAGCTTCTTTCAACGCCTTGACAATTAACCCGAACTGATGGTCAACCCTTGCGCACATGCCGTAATATGCGGCCCTCAGTTTTTTCCAGCGTTCTTCGGTCCAATTATGCAGCCGCTGCCTTTCATAGATTCCCTTCAGGATGCTTGGTTTCCCTTCCCATGATTCGGGAGCCGGAATACGCCGCGGCAGTTTTTCGCTGTTTATAATGCTGAACCAGGGTTCTTCAACGCCGTACGGAGGATGCGGGTAATCCAACGGCAAATAAATGCACAACGGCTGTTCCTTATCGGGCCGGTTTTTTATCATGTCCAAAGCGCCATAAACCATTGACCAGTCATGATCATAATACTTATCTTCCCAATCAGCTTTTTCAAGCTTCCCCGCATAGAAGGAATAATAGCTGTCACCGTCCGCGGGGCCTCTCCATGCGTCGCAGGCATGCAGATTTGTTTCCTTTCGCGGCTTTTTATCCGGTATATATTTTACGCTGCAGTAATCATCAAAACCGTTTTCACCCGGCACAAGGTCATTTTTACCGCCCCACCAGACAAAGTACCCGTTATCTTTCAATGTTTTCAGCAACACCGGTTCATCTTTTTGCATCATATGATGCATGGTTCTGTGCCCTCTGACATGAGGATACCATCCGCTCATGAAAGAGCAGCGGCTTGGCGTGCAAACAGGATTCTGGCAAAACGCCCGGCTAAAGGACACGGCATCCGTTTTTACAATATCGTCAAGGTTCGGTGTCACGGCTGCATCGTTTCCCAAATGGCCCATTACGTCTCCCCGCCATTGATCAGGATTGAAAATGACAATATGAGGTTTTTTTTCACGATTCGGCATGCCTAATTCCTCCTCGCATTTGGAGTTATTCAGCCTTCCTTCGGTAAAAGACCTTATGATCGGAAATTAAACCAGAGCGTAACCCTTTTACAGTTCGTTCGGATGCCTTCGCTTTAAATCATCTACTGCGTAACCCCTGCCTGTCTTTTCCAGGCGGTTCAGATATTCTCTGAGCCTTCCCCTTGCATGGAACGGCCCGCCTTCGCGAATGACTGTCCACAGCGGGTCAACATCATACTTCATTGTCTTCATCATATTATCATGCCACTTGTTCAGGCAATATACAGCCTTCATACACACTTCCGGGCATTGTGAAGCTATGTCATTCTGCTCATATGGATCCTCTTCTATGTTAAACAGCATCTCGTCAGGAAATAAATGATATCCATCGTGGTATGTTCTGATGTAAAGATAAGGGCCGAACCTGACGCTTCTTTGACAAACATGGGCGCACTGGCTTATGACAAGGTATTCTCTTCCGCAGTCCTCACCTTGCAGGATTGCCGGTGCATAGCTTACTCCATCCCAGTTTTTTTCAGGCTCAACACGAAGCATTTCGGCCAAAGTGGGTCCCAAATCCAAGTTATAGTGCAGTCCGTTATCCACGTGTCCTTCCTTGCAGCCCGGCCATTTTATAATCATTGGAATTCTGCAGGTTGCATGATCGGCTGTCGCATGCTCTCCGTATATACCAAGCTCACCCATATTTTCACCGTGATCCGCACTGACAATTATTGTCAGGTCGTCAAAAGAAATTCCCTGCTTTTCAAAAGCTTCGAAAATCATTCCAATATGTGTATCCATATATCTGATTCCGCAGTCGTAACCGTCAATCATTTGCCGAAGCCCGTTAAAATCATTTATTCTTCCCGGATATCGAGGATAATTTGGATAAGTATTGTCATTAAACATATTAATTTCATTGACCGAATGAGGCCCTACCTTTTTTTTGTGGGCTTCAAGAACGTCTTCTGTAATCCATGAAGGCAGCGGGTCGTTTATAAAAGGATTTCCGAAACTTACCGGCGCCCTGTAAGGCGTATGGGGATCCCAGTAATTTACGTGCAGGAACCAATTATCGTCTTTCGCGTTATTTTCAATCCACCTCAGAACCGTAGGCGTAACTTCCTCCGCCGACTCCCCGCCGCTTTTGCCAGTATTATATATTTCATTAAATCCCGCACAAAAACTCCAGGATGAATGTCTCTCCGCAAAAGGACTGACAGATATGGTTCTAAACCCTGCAGAACGCAAAAAGGCCGGTAGGCTTTCGAAAGCAAGTAAGCCTTTAAACCCGCGTTCACGGCCTTCAAGCCGCATATCCGCAGCAGTCCCTCCATGACCTACCACTCCTGTGTGTATTCCGAACCTGCCTGACATTAAAGCAGTGCGTGAAGGCAAACAGGGAGCGTCCGAACAGTAGCAGTTATTAAAGCGGACACCTCTTTTTGCAACACGATCGATATTTGGGGAAGTATTTCTGTGGTAACCATAACAACCCAGGTGATCAGGACGAAGCGTGTCTAAATCCAGGTACAGAATTCTCATGTAAATCATCCTTTCATGTATTCAATTGACTCGTGTAAATTAATTGTTATATAATGCGAATGTTTTATTCTCAATATCCATTTCAACATATTATTATTTACTCCGTTGGCTTTTCAGGTAAATACATACTATGCAATGCATGGTTTACCACTTCAACTATCCCGCCAGTCGCATCCGCCAACGTATAATCAAAAATAAAAATGTAAACTTTATAGCTTTCTTTATATATCCGTGCTCGATATTTGAACTTGGAAGGCTAAAATTAAGGCATAACCAATATCTCTATTTTATCCTTAATCCATAGCTCTGAGGTATTATGTAGTTCTCATACTCTTTGTTGAAATAATCATCTGTCATACCGGCGATAAAGTCAAGAACTATTTTTTCTTTTTTATTGTTTTGCTTATAGTTATCGTTCATGTCATTTAAAAAATCTATATATATGGAAGAATTCATATCTTCACGGTTTAAGTCATCAATGTATTTATCAAACAATGTAGTAAACATTTTTTTAATTTTGTAATTTTGTGTAGTCTTCTTGGGATTAAAATAAATGTTCTGATAATTAAAATCCTTTAATTTTTCCAGTACAGAATAAACTTTTTCAGAAAAAACTATGCAGTTTTTATTATAGCTGTTATTAATAACATCTATAATTAGGTTGTTAATTATGTCTCTATTAGTGTTCCCAATTATCTCAACTATTTCTTCAGGTATATCATCTCTTTTTATAAGATTGACTATTATTGCATCTTCGATATCCCGCCCAATATATGCAATTACGTCGGAAATTCTCATAACACATCCTTCCAGTGTCATAGGCTTCAATTTCTTATCAGATCCTTCATCTTTCCAGCAACCCTCATATTCATAAAGGAATTGATCCCAATCCTTATTTTTTTGAGGCGAATATTCCTGGCTTAAAATTTCACCATTATGACATAATACCCCATCCAGCACCTGCAGGGTTAAGTTTAAACCTTCTCCATGATTCTCAAGCTCCATCAATGCACGTACGCTTTGAGCGTTATGACAGAAACATCCCAGATTGTGTTCTTTACATATATCGTTCAGGTATCTCTCTCCATCATGCCCGTAGGGAACATGCCCAATATCATGAGCAAGCGATATCGCTTCAATAAGGTCTTCATTTAACCTTAAAAACCTTCCTATTGTCCGCGCTATTTTCGAAACGAGCTGGACATGCAAGACCCTATGAGTAATATGATCATTATCAAACAGAAAAAAAGCCTGTGTTTTGTCAATATATCTTGTGTAAGCTAAAGAATGCAGTATTCTGTCTGTATCATGAAAAAATACCGGTCTGATATTTTGTTTATCGGAAATAGTTTCTTTGTTAGGGTATCTTCTTATCCCTTTATTGCTCTTGCAAGCATATTTAGATAAAGTTTTATATTCTCTCGAAAGGTTGTTTTTAATTATTTCGCCTGCAATTGATGAAACTATCTGTGCCATTTTATTCCACCCCTGCTAGATTGTTTAAAACCGGTTTTCCAATATATCAATCAGCTCGCTCCAGTGATGTATATGTAGATGCTCGCACTTCGGCACAACCCCGGCGTATCTTTTGTTCCATAGATTTTCATACGTAAGGTCCTCGTACCATACCGGAAAAATGCCCGCATTTGCCGCACCTTCAATGTCCGCAACCGTATTATCCCCGCAAAACCATACTTCGGATGCATCAAGCCCTGCTTTCTTTAGCGCCAGTTCAAATATATAACGATGTGGTTTACGGAATATATAATCACTTGATGCAATTACAAATTCAAACCTGTTGTTAGGCAGCAGGCGGTTGATTCGCTCTGTCAGTGCCGCTCCTGAAAAAGAAATATTGCTTATTACGGCGCTGCGAATATTGCGTGAGTTTATATAATCAATCATTTCGTCGGCACCCGGCATAATATCGCCGTAAGAGGTATTATCCCAGAAAATGCGTTCCGCCTCAGGCAGCGGTATTGACAGTTCGATCCCAAGATATTCATAAAGGAATCTCTGAAACTGCCATTCATGTAATTCGAATCCCATATCTCTCGACGCACCGATTTCTGAATACAAATCCTGCGCAAAATCGTTTATCTCCTTTGCCGACAAATTGTTTTTATTGCTCTTAACATACTTAAGCAATGCTTCTTCGCCGCGCAAAGTATCGAAACCCGGTTCATACAGAAGGGTATGTCCATAATCAAACAGTATCATTTTGGGACAGGTCATTTTTACACCGCCTTGTTTTATTTAAATAACAGAAAAAATCGCTTATCAATTTTCGACGTATAAGCTTGCATGTTCTTATCTCATCCGCTAACCTCATACCACTACCCCTGTTTGTAAAATTATAGAACAGAATTATAA
>DATCLI010000073.1:0-2054 GCA_036563955.1 Clostridia bacterium
GAGTTATTAAAGGTTTGGGTTATTACGAACCGCCGGAAATTAAAAATCTGAAACAGCTTGTTAAGAAAAGCGCCGAAAAGTATGGCGATGCCATAGCTTTCAGGTTTAAGGATAAAAACGGACAAATTACCGGAAAAACATATAAGGAATTTGACAGGGATATCGATTGTCTCGGTACGGCTTTAATTTCACTGGTGGTCTTAAGGGAATGAGGTTTTCGATAATTGGTGAAAACCGTTATGAATGGGGAGCCTGTTACCTTGCCGTTACAAACGGAAGCGGCATTGCCGTACCGCTTGACAAATATCTGCCTGAGAATGAAGCGGAAACACTGATTGAAAGAGGAAAAGTGGATGTTATCTTTTACAGCCCGTCTTTCCATGATATGATGGTATCAATATCAAACAAGAATAAAAGGCTGAAGTATTACATATGCATGGAACAGTTGGACAACATGCCGGATGACGCGAGATTTCGGAATCTGCCCGATCTTATCGAAAAAGGTGATGAATTGCTGAAATCTGGGGATAAATCGTTTGTAAACGCAGAAATAAACAATGCCGAAATGTCGGTCCTGCTGTTTACTTCAGGAACTACAAGCATATCAAAAGGGGTTATGCTTTCGCATATAAACATTGTAAGCAATGTAGTATCAATAGCCGCGACCCTTAAGGCAGGTCCCGGCGATGTGCACCTGTCACTGCTGCCTTTGCATCATACATTTGAAAACACAGTTGGTTTTTTGTTTATGGTAAGCGCGGGAGTCTGTATCGCATACTGCGACGGAATTAAGTATATTGCGCAGAATCTTAAGGAGTACGACATCAGCCTGCTTGTTGCGGTTCCTGCTGTTTTTGAAACATTCTACAAGAGACTGACGGAAGGCATAAAAAAATCGGGTAAGGAAAAGCTTGTGAATTTATTGATCAAAGTTTCAAACTTCCTGCGGGCAATTGGAATTGATCTGAGAAGAAAACTGTTTAAAAGCATATTCGATCAGTTTGCACCGAGATTACGCCTTGCTGTTTCAGGAGCCGCGCCATTGGATCCTGAAATGGTTGTATGGTTTGAAAATATTGGTTTCAGACTTCTGCAAGGGTACGGTCTGACCGAAGCATCTCCGGTAGTTGCTTCAAATAACGACTTTGTAAATGAACCAGGAACGATAGGGTATCCGATAAAAGATGTGGAAGTGGCAATTCTTGATCCTGACGAAAACGGAATGGGAGAGTTGATAACCCGGGGTCCGAATGTGATGCTCGGATATTATGAGGATCCGGATGCAACATCGGAAACGCTAATCCCCGAAGGCTGGCTGAAGACAGGCGATCTTGCGACAATCGACGACAAGGGATTTATCCGGATTACGGGAAGGGCAAAATCAATGATTGTTTTTACAAACGGGAAAAAGGCTTTTCCTGAAGAATATGAAATGCTTTTGTCCAATGTTCCGGGCGTGAAGGATTCCTTTGTTTGGGGAAATAAAGCGCCGGACGGAGACATCCAGGTCTGCGCAAAAATCATTATAGACATGGACTCGTTATCTCCTGAGGGCGGGCTTTCCGAAATGGATATACCTGAAATGCTCGATTCGGCGATAAAAGAGATAAATAAAGGACTGCCGCAGTATAAGATAATCAGGTATTTTGTTTTCAGTTTTAAGAATTTGATAAAGACTACGACATTGAAAACTAAAAGAAATATTGAGCTCGAAAGAGTTTTAACCGCAGTAAGGAATTCAGGTCTTGATATGAGAAGAATAAACGGAAAGCTTATCGATACTTTTGAAGAATAATAACCGGGTAATTAACTGATTAACCCGCATTTTGCAGTCCGGAGGCAGTTGTGGATTTTTTCAGGTTTTTGAAGGATGATTTAGGCGTCTGCCTTAATGAGCAGCAAATAGAAGCCGTAAAGCTTTTCGGAAAAAGGGTATTGCTTGAAGCCTGCCCTGGCAGCGGAAAAACGACCACATTGGTTTCAAAGAATGCGTACCTGATTCTATGCGGGAAGACAGAACCTTCGGATATATTGACTCTTACATTCAGCCGTGC
>DATCLI010000074.1:0-6347 GCA_036563955.1 Clostridia bacterium
AAAATCCGCTGTACAAATATATAGTGACAAGCTTTAATGCGTACCAGCAATATATTGTACAGCGGAACTCAAAGTATATAACATCGCAAATGCCATAACGGGAGAAATTAATAACAGTTATAGCTTTTTAGCGGTAAAAATAACCTATCCCTTTATTGCTCCGCTGGTCAGGCCGGATATAATATGTTTCTGGGCTGCAATATAAAAAATAACAAGAGGCATCAGGATAATAACAATTGTTGAAAGCATGATGGGCCAGTTGTTTGTAAATTCACCAACGCCCCGGTAGACCTCAAGTGTTAAAGTGGACGCTCGCCTGGAATGAAGGAACAAAAACGGAAGAACAAAATCATTCCAAGTGCCCATCACGTGGAATATGGCTATTGTTGTTGTAATTGGCTTTAACAGAGGGAAAACAATATACCAGAATGTTTTCCAGACAGATGATCCATCAATCAGTGTTGACTCTTCCAGTTCCAGCGGCACTGTTTGAATGAACCCCTGAAAAAGGAAAAATGCGAAAGTACATCCTCCTGTGTACAATATGATAATTCCAATAATTTTATTTGTCAGATTCAATCTCTGCATGATTAAAAAAAGCGGAACCATTGTTGTTTGCACCGGTACCATAAACCCCAGTATGAAATACAGCATAACGATCTTGTATATGGGTTTTTTTCTTCTTGCAACAGGATACGCGGCCATCGAACCAAAGATAATGACCAGCACCATTGAAGCAACCGTAATAATCAGTGTGTTTTTAAAGGAATTAAAAAATGCAATCTGTTCAAAAGCGTCAATGTAATTTTGTAAATATATCCCCTTGGGCAGGGCTAAAGGTGTAAATGCGACTTCCTTTGCTGTTTTTATTGTATTTATAACCAGATAGTAAAAAGGAAAAAGAACAAAGGAGCAAATAACAAGCATGACAGTCTCACCCAGCGCACCCCAGATACGAATCTTTCTCCGGGCAAGGACAGCCGGCAGGTTCTGTTTTAAACCATCCTTCATTGCAGTTTTTCCTCCCTTCTTTTCATCAACGTAAGCTGAAACCATGTTATAAAGAAAATTACAATAAAAAACATGACGGACATTGCTGTCGCTTTTCCATACATTTTATCTGCAACACCGCTTTTTATGATCATCTGTGTGATCATGGTCGTCGCATAACCAGGGCCGCCTCCGGTAAGGGCAAAGGGCATGTCAAAAACCTTCAGGCTTCCTGTAATATTAAGCATCACACTGATAGTCATAGCCGGAGCCAGCATTGGAAAGGTGATATAACGAAATTTGTTCCATCCGTTTGCTCCGTCAATAATAGCGGACTCATAATACTCGGCCGGAATGCTTTTAAGATTGGCAAGGTATATGCATGCATGCCAACCGGACCATCCCCATACTGCAATCATTAACAGAGAAACCATGGCGAGCTTCGGGTCTGCCAGCCATAATATCGGCTCAATTCCAAAAATGGACAAAATGAAGTTTAAGGCTCCTGATTTCAGCGGAGACAGGATATATGTCCATACATACCCGAGAATAAGCGCACTTGGAACAGACGGGAAGAAAAAAATAGCACGCTGAATGTTTTTTGTCGCCATGTTACTGTTCAATATCAGCGAAAGCGGAATTGCAAAGATCGTTATCAGCAGCGGAGACATAATGCCATAAAAAAGCGTATTACGCATGGCAGTTTTCATTGCAGCATCCCTGAAGACTCCGAAATAATTCGCAAAACCCACAAAATTGGCTCTGTTATATCCGTCCCAGTCTGTAAAAGAATATCTGAAGCTCATAATAAGAGGTATTATCGTGAAAATCGTATATGCTACAAAAGCAGGCAGAATAAAAAGAAGATAGGGAACTTCCTGCTTCAGCTTGTGATTCATGGGAAATCCTCCTTGTTGTGCTGTTAAAATGAAAAGGCCGGCAGCAAGTTCAATATGTGTCTATGCGGTGAATGCGTATGATTCATCAACTGCAAAAGTACCGGGGGCTATTTGTACAGCCCATGCATTGAAGCCTGAGCGTATTATAAATACACATGCTCTGCATGCATCGCACCGCGAGAACTTCATAAAACTGCTGCCGTACCCTGCTGCCGATTATTTATTTCTGAGCGTCAAGCTCGATTCTTTTTTCATCCATTTGCCTGGGAACTTCTTCGGGCTCCAGCACACCTGCCAGAATATCCTGGCTGCCTTTCAGCATAATCTGTCCCATTGCTTCGGAATATTTCCATGTAACCGCCGGCAGATAGAACAGCCCCTGCACCGCTTGCGGCTTCAGACGTTCAAACACGGGATGAAGCGTATATTCAATACCTTCCACACCCAAAATAGCAGCGGTGGCTTTCTGGAAAAGTGCAAGGCCTTCATCCGATGAGAGGAACTCAAGGTATTTCATTCCCTCCGCATTGTATTTGGCATTCTTTCCTACTGAAAAACCAACGCCCACAGCGCCGATATTCCACTTCACACCGGGCTCGGTACCGACGAAGGGCATCATGTCAAATTCCAAATCGGGGTTCTTTTGTGCAAAGGATTCCAGGTTCCATGGGCCGCCTATCATCATAGCAACCTGTTCGGTTGTAAATTCATCAACAACCTGTTCTCGGGTAATTCCAAGCATATCCTTTGTTACAAAACCCTTTTGTATAAAATCGTCATACCACATCCGATACGGTTTAGTCCAGCCTTCAACATAAGTCATTTTTCCTTCATTGACCTGTGCGTCGTAATCCGGTATTTTGTCAATCGTTTCTGTAATAAATAACGCCTGGGGTATATCATATAAATTGTCCTTGCTGAATGCAATGGGTTTGATGCCTGCATCCTTGAGTTTCTGAAGAACCGCAATGAATTCGTCATATGAATTGGGAACCGTTACACCGGCTTGCTCAAACAGCTTAACATTGTAATATATTCCGCCTATCCATGCGTCGGGAGCAAAAGCATATATTTTCCCGTCCTTTGCATAGGTGTATTTGAATGTATCACTCATTCTGCTAAATACCGGCAGATGTGTTATATCCATTGCATAGCCGTTTTCAATAACCTCCATTTTGTTCTCGGCGGCAGTTACAAACACATCAGGTGTTTCGCCGGCAAGGAATAGCACTTTTGCCTTTTCAACATAATCCTGAATGGGCGGTGCATATTGCAGGTCGATTGTGATATGCGGGTATTTCTCATTGAAAGCTTCAATAATAGGCTTTAATGTGGTTTCATTATGCCACGACAAATATGTAATGGTTACGGGCTTATTACCCGAAGAAGAGGGCTGGGTGTCCGCAGCTTTTCCGCCGCCGGCGGTATCCTGTGACGTACTGCCTGTCTGGGGGGAGCAGCCGAGTATAATGCTGAAAACTAAAAGAACAGAAATCAATAAAGCGATTTTTTTCATATTGATACTCCTTTCTGATACAAAACATAATAATGTGGCGCCATTGAGTTCATTCTACAACATCAGAAAGAATATAAAATGCTTTAAAATACGTTTTTTTGCCATATATCATTCCGGCCGCAACACCCTTCTTCCGGCTTCTATGCCTTTCTGAAAGCCGCCGGGCTCATGCCCATTATTTCCTTGAACTTACGTGAAAAATGGTATTCACTTTCATAACCAATCATATGACTTATTTCATAATTTGTTTTATTTGTTTCCTTAAGTAAACGCTTGGCCATATTGATTCTTTTTTTCGTTACATAATCCCAGAAATTAATACCTGTCTGTTCTTTGTATATTTTTGAGAAATGATTCTTGCTCACTCCAATGTAATCCGAAACCTCCTGAACAGAAAAGTCTTTTTTTGTAAAATGGCTGTCTGCATACAGGTTTGCTTTTTGAACAAGCGACATATTCCTGTTGTTTTCTATGTATACCTTCAACTGCTCCATAACATTTGCAAGATCCTCCTCCATGAATTGTCTGAGCAGCCTTTCGTTGTAATGGATATGGAAATCCGCTTCCTCCAAATGAAGGAAAGATTGAATGTTAAAGTTATCATAAGTTTTTAAAATCTCTCTTATAAAAATCTGAAACAGCTTTATGCAGAAATCATAAACATGAACCGGGAGCACCCTGTGGTCATGGAAATATTTAAAAGACTGCGAAATAAGCATTGACAGCACTGACATGTTTATAGTGTGCACACAGTCATAAATATCCTGCTCAATGGCAATTAGGTATTTTTCGGATAGAAGGCTGTATTGCCCCAGTTCATCATAGCCGTAAACAGATTTTTTATCCTGATAGAAAGCAAGGCTTGCGGCAAGCTTTGCCTGATCGTAAGCAAATTTAAGCTTTCCTGCTGAGTGTGTCAGATCACTTAAACCAATTACACACTCAGTATCCGTTAACACAGATTCTATATATTCTTCGAAAAAACATTTTATTTCCGAGACCTCGGCCGGCGGCCTGTCTTCCAGCTTACTGCTGAGAACCAGCGTGTATTCATATGGATTGTTATCGGTTGCAAATACATTCATTTCCAGCTGCTTTTCCAGAGATGTTTTTAAATCACGGATTGCTGCTGTCAGCGGGGCGGGATCGGCTTTTTTACATGCATCACGCGGAAAACGAATCAAAACCGTATAGTAATTTTTAAACAATGCCATCAACCGGCCATAACTTTCAAGCATCATTCCCCTGTATTCATTTTTAAGTCCGCTTCTGACTGCGTCGAGATATTTTCTGAACTCGAGTTCAAGGTTGATCATATCTTTTTCATTCTGCAGTCTCAGCATACGTTCCTTCTCATTTTTTCTCGCAGCGGAAGCTTCTTTAATCTCCTTCAGAACTTTAACCAGGCTGCCTTCATCAAGCGGTTTCAACAGATACGCACTAATTCCGTACGGTATAGCTTTCTGCGCATATTCAAATTCATCATAGGCGCTTAATACGATTAGACTGATATCTTCGTTTCTTTTTCTTAACTCATGAATGAACTCAAGCCCATCCATCTGAGGCATCTTTATATCAACAATGGCAACATCGGGATTGACAGATTCGCACAATGACAGCCCTTCTATTCCGTTTAAAGCCGTACCGGCAATTTCGAAACCAATGGAATTCCAGTCCAGAATGTTCGTCAGAAGCTTCAGAGTTATGCTTTCATCATCAATGAATACAATCTTCATCATATTCAGTATTCCTCCCTGGTTCGATATGGAATTTTAAAACGGACCCGGGTATATTCCCCAGCCCGGCTTTCTATCTTAATTCCCGATTCTTCACCATAATTCAGTATCAACCGGCTATGAATATTATACAAACCAATGCTTTTTTCCCTGCCTGCCGATATTTCCTTTGTCAGCAGTATCAGGCTTTCTTCCGGTATCCCTTCGCCATTATCAAAAATTTCAAAATGAACGAATTGATCCTGCAGGTTCACATCAATCCGGATCAGCCCATCGGAAAACTTATTATGCAAGCCGTGAAGCAGTGAGTTTTCAACAATTGGCTGAAGAATTAGTTTTGGCATGATGCCCTGTTCAGCTTCTTTGGATACATTGATGGAATAATCAAACTTGTTTTCAAACCGCCTTTTGTAAATATCCAGATAATAATGGATATAGTCTATCTCCTCGATTATCATAACCATATCCTTTTTATTGTTCATCGCATACCGGAGAAGATAACCGAGGGAAGTAACCAACTGGCTGATTTCATTGTTTCCGCAAAAAACAGCTTCCGCTTTTACGAGCTGCAGCGCGTTATATAAAAAATGAGGATTAATTTGGCTTCGCAATACTTCAAACTCGGTCTCCCTCTGACGGACCTTTGACAGGTAAACCTCATTAATCAATTTGTTGATTGTATCTACCATATTATCAAATTTCCTGCCAAGAACGGCTATTTCACCATACCCATAATCATTTTGGCAGGGTTCAAAATTATGCTGCTCCACCCTTTCAATATTTTTGATTAAAAGATTCAGCGGCTTTCTGATCTGTCCTGCTATGATCAGGGAGAATACTATAATACATACAATACTGATGCCGATAATGAGAAAAAGAATAAACTCCATCTCGTGAATAGCTCCGTATATTTCTTTATATGGAATTTGTGCTACTAATACCCAGTTTGTGACTTCGGATTTAGAAAAAATGATAAGGTCCGTTTTGCTGCCGTGTTTATTCTCCAGCGTTCCATTACTCTCCGTAAGGATATGGTCTGCGATTTCCCGTGGTATCTGCTTCTCCAGGTTCTCTTCATTCGGATGGAAAATGATTTTACCCTGCTGATCCACCATGAAAATAACACCATCATGACTAAGATTTAAAGAATCAAATATCCGGTTCAGCTTTCTGAGGTTAATGTCACAAATTATGTAACCAATATTT
>DATCLI010000075.1:0-14453 GCA_036563955.1 Clostridia bacterium
TAAACGAGAGAAAAATGGACATTGAAACGATAAAAAAGAATTTGATAAAATCTATTGAAAGAAAGCTGGAAATTGAGAAAGGCAGGTTATGCACAATCTATGGAAAGCTTGACGCATTAAGTCCATTAAAGGTTTTATCCCGCGGATACGGTATTGCAAGAAACGAATCGGGTGAAATCATCAAATCTGTATCAAAAGTGCGGCAAGGAGATTTTATTGAATTAATCATAAGCGACGGGACAATTCATTGCGAAGCTGAAGAAATTATACAGG
Organism: Clostridia bacterium; assembly: GCA_036563955.1. GTDB lineage: Bacteria > Bacillota > Clostridia > DSM-8532 > DSM-8532 > DTU069. The sequence continues at coordinate 274 of DATCLI010000075.1, forward strand.
CGGATAAAAGCGAATAGAATAAATATTATGGCTGTTGGGAGAGATTTATATGAATATTGCTGAAAATTATGAACAGGCGGTAAAAGAATTGGAGGAGATTGTTAGTTCTTTGGAGAAAGGCGATATACCTCTTGAAAAGTCCCTTGAACTTTTTCAAAGAGGGGTCGCTTTAACCAAATATTGTACGGAAAAGCTGGATGAAACCGAAAAACTGATTTTGAAGGTAGTTGAAGAAGATGGAGTTTGCAGCGAGACACCGTGGGAACCGGAGGCGCAGAAATGAATTTTATTGAGGAACTAAACCACCTCTCGGTTTTAATCGATCAATATTTGGTGAAGTATTTTGAACAATATGATGATCCTTTTGAGAATAATATATTGAAATCAATGCGTTACAGCCTTTTTGCCGGAGGAAAGAGAATAAGACCTGCATTGTCATTGTCTGTGGCGAAATTGCTGACGGAGAGTTTGGATGATATTATGCCGTTTGCCGCAGCAATAGAGATGATCCACACTTATTCACTTATACATGATGATCTGCCGTCAATGGACGATGATGATTACAGACGTGGAAAACTTACAAACCATAAAGTTTTTGGAGAAGCTATGGCGGTCCTGTCCGGAGACTGCCTGTTGAACGAAGCGTATGAATTATTGCTGAAAACTGCTTTGAATGCCGGCAGCAAAATGAAACACGCTCTTGATGCGGCCTATATTATAGCACGTGCGGCCGGGAAAAGCGGGATGATTTCGGGACAGGTTATCGATATGGAATCTGAAGGAAAAGCATTGTCCTTTGAAACTCTTAAGCAAATGTACAGGAGAAAAACCGGGGCATTATTGAAAGCAAGCGTTATGGCTCCTGCGCTTTATTATAATGTTTCTGCTTCAATAATTGATGCGCTGAACGAATATGCGGATAGTATCGGCCTTGCTTTTCAAATCAAGGACGACATACTTGATGTCGAAAGCAGCACCGAAGAATTGGGAAAACCTGTGGGGAGCGATGAAAAAAACAAAAAAACTACGTATGTAACATTGTTTGGACTTGATGAAGCTAAAAAAAAGTTGAATACTGTTATAAAAAAAGCTGTTGACGCAGTAATGCCGTTTGGAGAAAAGGCCTGGTTTTTAGAAGAAATGGCATTTTACATTGAAAAAAGAGCTTATTGAAAAAACAGAACCAGCGCATAATTAATATGGTTAACCGGAAAATGGAACCTGTAGTTTTTATGGTTCAATTTGGATGCAGCATCAATCAAAATATATGTATCATAAAAAGAGGTGTGGAATGATTCAGGCGATAATTGGTATATTAAACAACAAAGCGTTTACGGCGCCTGTGTTATCATGGTTTATAGCCCAGAGTATAAAATTTGTTCATTACCTGATAAAAAATAAACGTGTTGATTTTAAAAAGTTTATAGATTCCGGTGGAATGCCCAGCTCTCATACCGCAATTACCGTATCTCTTGCAACAATTTTAGGGATTCACAATGGGTTTTCCTCTGATATATTTGCACTGGCGGCTATTTTTTCGCTTATAGTTATGGCGGATGCCGCAGGCTTGAGGCGCGCGGCAGGAAAACAGGCCGAGGTATTGAACAAACTTGTTAACTCAAGCAAGCATGTTCGGCTCGATAAGGAATTGAGGGTTTTATTAGGACATACACCGGTTGAGGTTTTGGCAGGGGCAGCTTTAGGAATTATAACCGGGATTGTGTTAAATTAAAAGACGTATTCCGGCAAAAAGGACAGTTACAAGTTATATTCAGCGTAAACCGGAACTTTAATAAGCTTTAGCTATATGCTATAATAAATCAGAAACATATTGGATGGCGCAGTATTCTAGTTGGTACTGTTTGTTTCGAAGGCGGGCCTAAAAATCCGCTAAAGGGCACATCGATGAAGTTCCTGGTGCCGGCTTGTTACGCCCAGTGATGGGTTGGTGCTGGGAGTTAAGGTTTTGGGGCAGCCTGCAAAGGCATGTGGGATATGACCCCATTACCGCGGAGACCCGTAAATGTGGGAGATAGGTTGCTCCTTTCCGGTAAAGACCTTGACTACGTTACGGGCAGAACCTGTCATGCGGTATCTCGTTTAGATGCTGTGTGCAGTGTAGCCTGCCTTGAGCGATGCCAGAGGGATAATGGATCAGATGTTGGTGTGCGGGCCAACACGCCGACATTATCGCCATTTGAAATCGGCTTTGCAAAAGAGGCTAGAAGCAAATAAGACCTTTCGGGGAAAACCCCTAGACTGTTGTACATCAGGTATACAAGGGATTGCAGTGTGGTCTGAGTGGTGATCAGGCTTCGATGAGGGCAACCCATCGACAAAAGGTTTAAATGGAAACGGCCGCTTTGGTGACGAAACGGTACCATTTGGGGAAATCCTGCCTGACCTAAGCCGCAAAATTTACTTTGTATATCGCCATCCTATATGATAGTTATCTTCCGTAAGACCGCGAGGTTGTTACAAAATGATGGCATACAACAGAGAACTCACACTTCTTACGGTATGATAACGGAAAAGAAATGGAGAAAATGGATAGTCACCATAAAATTACACATATAAATCTTATACCTAAAAAGTTCAGAGTTCCCAGAAAGAAAAATCTGCCCGTTAAGAAAACGAGCAGCCGTTCCAATAAAAGGGAACAAAGCATATGGGCTGTTTCTGTTACTATTATTTCATTTATACTTTCATTAAGTATCCTGTTCTTATCGTCCGGTCTGTTTGAAAGAATAACGCCGTTTTTTTCGTTTATTATAGTGCTGATAATTGTACTGATCGGCGTGTTGTTTGATATAGTCGGAGTAGCGGTTACGGCTGCGGATGAAAAACCCTTTCACGCAATGGCATCAAAAAAATACAAAGGGGCTGCTCAGGCTATTAAACTTATACGCAAAGCAGATAAGGTGGCCAGCATTTGCAATGATGTTGTCGGCGATATCTGTGGGGTTGTCAGCGGTACTGCCGGTGCGGCGCTCATATACAGATTTTTTTCAGGACATGCGAATTATGGATTAATTGAGGCAGTCGTCGGCGGATTAATCGCGGCAATAACCGTTGGCGGAAAAGCATTTGCGAAAAAATTCGGAATCAAGGACAGCCATTTAATTTTATATAAAGTCGGTACTTTAATGGCGGTTTTTATTCCATCAAATAACAGTAAAAAACAGGAAAAAGGTTGAATAATATTTCTTGTTTTAGTAAAATAGGGACGGTTGAGTAAAATTGCAAATTAGCCTGTATTATTGATAACCTGGCGGACCTGAAGCATACTCACCCGTCCGTTTTTTATTCTGATTAAGGAATTATGATTTTTAGAAAGAAGGACGCGTAAAATTGAAAAATACAAATTGTTTGTGTAAAGATAGTGTCTTAAGCCGGATTTCCGATCCTTCGGATCTTAAAATGCTGGAACCATGCTGCCTTAAGAAATTGGCAGAGGAAATCCGAGCTTTTCTTATTGATAAAATATCGTGCACAGGCGGTCATATGGCTTCAAACCTGGGAGTTGTTGAATTAACAATTGCACTGCATACGGTTTTTGACTCCCCGCGTGATAAAATCGTTTGGGACGTAGGGCACCAAACATACGTCCACAAAATTTTAACGGGCAGAAAGAATGATATTATTAATATCAGGCAATCCGGAGGCATATCGGGTTTTCCGAAAACAACGGAGAGCGTTCATGACAGCTATAACACAGGCCACAGTTCCACATCCATTTCCGCGGCATTGGGAATGGCAAGGGCACGAGACCTGCTTGGAGATAATTACAATGTTGTCGCGGTTATCGGTGATGGAGCCCTTACCGGAGGCATGGCTTACGAAGCATTGAATGATGCCGGCAACAGTAAAACAAATCTGATTGTAATTCTTAATGATAACCAGATGTCGATATCAAAAAATGTTGGAGGGATGTCGCGTTATTTAAGCCGTATTCGAACCGAACCCATTTACTTTAAAGTAAGGGACGATTTTCAGACATTGGTTGAGAAAATTCCTGCAATCGGGAAATCCGCCCAAAAAGTACTGCATAGGGTGAAAGGTTCATTAAAAAGCCTTCTTCTTCCGGGCATTCTCTTTGAGGAATTAGGTTTTCGTTATTACGGGCCGTTAAATGGTCACAATATTACCGAGATGCAGGAAGTTATGAAAAAGGTGAAAAACATGAAAGGCCCTGTATTGCTGCATGTTTGTACAATAAAAGGCAAGGGCTATACGCCAGCGGAGGAAAAACCTCAGCAGTATCATGGTGTTTCGCCTTTTGACGTTAAAACGGGACAGTTTAAGAATCTGACAAACGGAAGCTTTTCAAACGTATTTGGAGCAAAACTGGTTGAGCTTGCCGGAACTCATAAGGATATCGTTGCCATAACGGCTGCAATGCCCGAAGGTACAGGTTTGGATCTGTTTCAGAAACGCTTCCCCAGGAGATTTTTTGATGTTGGAATTGCCGAGCAGCATGCGGTTACGATGGCAGGAGGGCTTTCGATACAAGGGATGAAGCCTGTGGTTGCTATATATTCATCCTTCTTTCAAAGAGCGTACGATCAGGTTATCCATGATGTTTCGTTAATGAACCTGAATGTGATTTTCTGCATTGACAGGGCCGGTATTGTCGGCGAAGACGGGGAAACGCACCAGGGTATTTATGATATAGCTTTGTTTTCCACTCTTCCGAACATAACATTTATCACTCCGGCCGATTATGACGAATTGGAAAAAATGCTTGTTTACGCAGTGGAAAAAGGGGAAGGCACTATTGCGATAAGGTATCCGCGAGGCCAGGGAAGCAGAAATATTGTTCCCGACAAACCCATAAAGCTTGGAGAAGCTGTCCGTTTGTCCGAGGGAAAGAATGTAACAATCGCGGTTTCGGGACATATGGTTCCGTTTGCGCTGGAAGCTTCGCAAAAACTCGCTGAGCTTGGGATTACATGCGATATATTATATTACAGGTTTATACGACCCTTCGACGCGGATATCCTTGTTGAATCAGCCAAAAAGACAGGTTTTGTTATGACTGTTGAAGATCATGTGGTAAGCGGCGGTTTTGGAAGTATTGCATTAAGGTTTCTTAATGAACGCGGTATCAGTGTTCCGTTTGAAATTGCCGCATTTCCCGATAAAGCCATTGAGCATGGCGAACGAATGCAGTTATATGAAAAATACGGACTTGATCCCGATGGGCTTGTAAAAAGGGTGTTAAGCAAAACAGGCGGAAAATTCCTTCGCTTATTGAAGCTACGGCAGTGAAACCTGAGTATCAGGGACTGGGATTAGGAAAAGCCATTGTATTTGAAGGAATGAAGAGGCTTAAAGAAATCGAAGATATAATCAATAAAAATGCTTATTTTATGTGTCTAAATGACTATATAGAGAAGGTTATTATACCAAGTAATCCTAATTATATACAACAGAAAACACTGGTAATTAATATTCCGACATCAAATACTATCAAAGACAATAAAAATATTATTCCAATTAGGTGGTATGCAAAAAGAGCTAAATTATTCGCACTTTTTAGTAAAGCTAATTATCAAAGAAGCGAATTAAATTATATGAGTGACGATAATTTGGCAACTGATATTCTGCACTTTGCTAATATTATTCGAAGATTTGATGCTTGGAGTGCATCAAAATATTTTTATGCTTTAAAAACCGTACAAGATGAATTGGATTACTTTTTACAAAGTGGAATTACTAAAATGGCAGAAGATACAATTAATTGGCTAAGAAAGAATGGAAAAGTCGTAGAAGAAAAATGTTGGGAAACAAATTATTCATCTGAGGAGTTGTCATTAATAGAGAGTGAGAATGCAACTAGCTTAAGAGTATTGTGGGGTAAGATTTGTAATTGCGGATTTATTATTGAAGATTTAGCAAAGGAATGGTTCCTTCCGACTTATATGGGCCTAATTACCTCAGACGAAGCCAGGTAAATATTATGGAATTGATAGGATGATACTATTATTGAAATATGGTAAAATAAATACAAATAATCGCTTGGGGTGTGAATGAGATGAGCTTCAAGGTTACTGTTGTGATTCAAAAAGATGATGATTGGTTTGTTGCTAAATGTGTTGAGAATAGTGTTGCTTCTCAAGGTAAAACAGTTGAGGAAGCAATAAATAATTTAAAGGAAGCATTAGAGCTTTACTACGAAGATATGCCAAAAGAGGACTTTAAAGAAAAACAGCTTTTCGTTACTACTTTGGAGGTAACGGTATAATGAGTTCCAAATATCCTATATTAAAACCTAGTGAGATTATATCAACATTAATGAGGTTTGGTTATGTTGTTGTATCTCAAAAAGGCAGCCATATTAAGATGAGAAAGGATGGAGATAAAACCAGAACCGTTATTATACCAAATCACTACGAGGTAGCGAAAGGTACACTAAAATCAATACTAGAACAAGCATGCTTAACATTAGATGAGTTTTTAAGTGATAAGTAGATTGAAGGGTCGTCATTTTATGGTGACCTTTGAATATTTAAATGGCGGAAAGCATAGAAATTTAAGATTCTTATCCGGAGGATATATGGAAAATATAAATGGGGTACTTGAGTTTTATAATGCTGGTGCGGAAATAGGCCGATTGGGCATTATCAATATACGGGAAAGAAAATAACTTTTTGGATGATAACGTATTTTTTAATATGATTAAAAATGAATTATCATCAGGTATTCATATAAGACCTGAAGAATATCCAAATCTTTTTGCACATGCATATTTTCATACTCCAACAGGATTGCAAAAAGAAATTGAATCAGTAGGTTTTCAGACTATTCAAAAGTATGCTGTAGAAGGAGTAATTTGGTTTACGCCTTATTTAAATGAAAAGTGGGAAGATAAAAACAGCAGGGAAAGATTATTAAATATTGTGAGATACACAGAAAACGAATAAGAAATTATGGGAATGAGTCCGCACTTTATGGTTGTATCGAGGAAATAAAATGGTTTACATGCAATTTATAATTGTTATAAAAAAAATATAGTAAAAGAAAGAGGTTGAGTTATGGCTAGGATTACAGAAATAACAAAGATTGAAAAAACGAGGAATTCAATTCGTTCAGACGCTGAGTGTACATATTGCGTTTTCTATGAAAATGATAAAAAGTATTTCCAACTGGAGACATATGGGAGTAGTGAACGTAAAGAAATCCAAAAGACAAGTCAGAACATCCAGTTTGATAAAGAATTTGCGATTAAATTAATTCAAATTCTAAAGAAAGAATTCAACATATGAAGTAGTTGTTGAGGGTTTATTGCGCATTAGTAAAATTATGTGAAATTAAGAAAAAGTCCAAATTGGAGGCGAGTAATTATGAGAATATGTTGCCGTTGTAGTATTAAAATGGTAGAAGGATTTGATATAAAGGTTGAAGGTGGAGGATATGGTATTATAGTTTCTGATGGTACAGGCATATTTGCGAAAAGAATTGAAAAGCCTAAAGTCGCAATTTGTCCTGAATGTGGCGAGGTTTCTTTATATATTGAGAATATTACTGATATATCAAAGAGTAAAAAGTAGTTAAACTAAGACGCATTATTTTAATATTATGCCTGTAAGCATATGCTATTACTAAAATTTTTATCGGGAGGTCGGAGCTTGCCAAAGGAACGGTTGGATGTATTACTTGTTAAATCCGGTTTTTTCGATAGCCGTGAACAAGCCCGGAAAGCTATTATGGCGGGCTTAGTCTATGTTAACGGCGAACTTGAAGATAAACCCGGCAGCAGGTTTGAAACCGACTCGGAAATATCGGTTAAAGCAAATCCTGTGCCTTATGTCGGAAGAGGCGGTTTAAAACTTGAAAAGGCACTGAAAGAGTTCAATATTTGCCTGAAGGACATGGTATGCATGGACATCGGGGCTTCCACCGGAGGGTTTACCGACTGTATGCTGCAAAACGGGGCAAAAAAGGTTTATTCGATCGATGTCGGCTATGGTCAGCTTGCATGGAAGCTTCGTAACGATGAGAGGGTTGTTGTAATGGAACGCACGAACTTCCGCTATGTAAAACCGGAAGATATGGGTGAACCTGTTGATTTTGCCGCTGCAGACGTATCGTTTATATCGCTTGAAAAAATTATTGCCCCTGCAAAAGAAATACTGAAACCTGAAGGTTCAATGGTATGCCTGATAAAACCCCAGTTTGAGGCGGGACGTGAAAAAGTAGGGAAAAAGGGTGTGGTTCGCGAACCGGATATCCATTGTGAAGTCATTGATAAAGTGATCCGCTGTTCCGAAGGACAGGGGTTATTTGCTTCCGGTTTGACATTCTCCCCGATCAAGGGACCGGAAGGAAATATTGAATATCTTTTATACATTAAAAAAGAATTTTCCGGTAAAGGATACGCGCCTGTCCGGCAAGTCGTAAACGAAGCCCATGTCTTTTTAAACACTCTTAAATAACAATAACCCAAAAATCAAAAAGCTAAAATTACACTTTACCCCATTGTATTTTTATTCATATTATATGTATAATAAAACAAGACGAAGGTGTTCACGAACACTAAGCAATTTCTTCCTTTATTTTTGCGAGGGAGAATATGTTCCCCCGCCCCGTAATTGTTTTATTATGAATAAGCCGGAGGTTACAGGTTTTCATGGAGCCAAAAAGAATTGCCGTTTTTGTGAACAGGAGACGGGATAAAGAGCTTGCTGTTACAAAAACCGTGGTTGAATACATAAAAAAATATGGTATGGAACCTGTTGCTTCGTTTCCATTGGCATATGAAGTGGGTATTTCGGGGTTTGACGAAGAGGAAATCCCGGGGAATATTTCTGTTGCTCTTTCGCTTGGAGGCGACGGGACGCTGCTTAACACGGCTCGTTTGCTGTTCAGCCATGATATACCCGTTTTAGGTATTAATTTAGGAACGGTAGGTTTTTTAGCAGAGATTGAAATTAACGATATTGAAAATGCAATTAAAAGTATTTCAACAGGTGACTATAAGCTGACGGAACGAATGGTTCTAACGGCCGGGGTTGAACGCAATGGAAGCATCGTATTCAGCGGTATGGCTTTGAATGATGTTGTTGTAAGCAGGGAAGGATTGTCCCGGATTATTCGCTTAAAGGTTTATGTGGATAATCAGTACATTGATTCTTTTCCCGGAGATGGAGTTATCATTTCAACGCCGACAGGGTCAACCGCCTATACTTTGTCGGCCGGCGGCCCTATAGTGCAGCCGGAAATGCAAATGATGATTATTACGCCGATATGTCCCCATATTTTATATTCCCGTTCATTCATAACAAGTCCGGAAAAAGAGGTTATTGTACAGATAAATGATGATTATCCGGATCCTGCGATAATAACTCTTGATGGCCAGGAGGGCTTTAAAATTATAGCGGGTGATCAGATTTATATAAGACGGGCGGATAAAGAGATAAAATTTGTTTCGATAAACCATTTGAATTTTTACGATGTGCTTAGAGCAAAAATACACGGGCAGGATACTGATTCGAAATAGCTTTGCATTCTGCATGCATAAAAATGTTCCGTAATGGCGTTGCCATATAAACCTCGGATATGTATTTTGTAATATTTGGGAAAGGTGAAAATAATGAAGTATAACCGACATGCGAAAATTCTGGAGCTGATTGAATCTTATGATATCGAAACCCAGGATGAACTTGTTGAAAAGCTTAAAGAACAAGGTATGGAGGTAACTCAGGCAACAATATCACGAGACATTAAGGAGCTTCGGCTTGTTAAGGTTATGACTAACGGAGGAAAAGCAAAATATACGACAATGAACAGCGATACCGGAGTTTTAGGTGAAAAGCTTCTTACTATTCTTCGAGGTGGTTATGTATCCAGTGATTATGCCAATAATATTCTGGTTGTAAAAACCCTGCCGGGGATGGCGTCGGCCGTTGCATCGGCCGTTGATTCGCTTGGGTGGAGTGAAATAGTCGGAACCATAGCAGGCGATGATACAATTATGGTTGTTACGAGGGCTGAAAGGATTGCAGAGGAGATACAGGAAAAGTTTAACAGGATACTGGAGGGGAATTAACCGATGCTCATTCAGTTGTCGGTAGAAAACATCGCGATTATTGAAAAGCTGACGATTGAGTTTGAAGACGGCTTCAACATATTAACCGGTGAAACCGGAGCCGGGAAATCCATCCTCATTGATGCGATAAACGCTTTGCTTGGAAACCGGGTATCCAGGGATATTATCCGGTTGGGAGAAGATAAGGCAAAAGTCGAAGCTGTTTTTGAAGTGCCCGGTAGATTAATTAATGTGTTAAATGATATGGGCATTGAACCGTCCGATGATGAAACATTAGTAATTTCCCGCCAGTTTTCCGCGTCAGGCAAAAACATATGCAGGGTTAACGGAGCTCTTGTTACCGTGGCTCAGCTGAAGGAAATCGGAGAATATCTTATTGACATTCATGGACAGCATGACAACCAGTCTCTGCTCAGAAACCAGGCACAGATTGCATATCTTGATATGTTTTCGGGCAGAGCCCTGCTCAATGAAAAGGAATTATATCAGAAGCTGCTGAAAAGATACAACGATGTTGACAGAAAAATATCCGAACTGCGTAAAATGGAAAAAGAGAGGGCGCGCCTTGAGGATTTGTACAGATATCAGGCTAAGGAAATCAGTGCCGCATGCCTGAAAAAAGGGGAGGATATTGAGCTCGAACGGAAAAGCAGCATATTATCAAATGCGGAAGGGATAATGCAGGCCTTTTCTTCAGCTTACCTTAACCTCGCAGGGGATGAGAATATTGTTCCGGGCGCTTTGGACATGGTCCAGCAGGCACAGACGGCGATCGAAGGCATAGCAGGCATAGACGCCGAGTTTGACGGGATATCCTCTAACCTGCTTGAGGTTGCTGACAGATTAGCCGAGCTTACCAGAGAAATTCGAATTAAAAAAGAGAGTATTAATTATGATCCGCAGCAGCAGCAGGAAATTGAAGAACGTCTCGCGTTAATCGGAACATTGAAAAGAAAATATGGGAACACTATTGAAGAGATTATTGAATACGGTAATTTAGTACAGCAGAAACTGGAAGAAGTTTCGGATACGGAAAATCTGCTTAATAAGCTGACTGCCGAAAAATCTTCGCTCGAAAATGAGTTATATGCCAAAGCATGCCGGATTCATGATATGAGAGTTAAGGCAGCCGGGGAGCTTAAGGAAAAAGTTACGAATGAATTAAAGGATCTGGAAATGGAAAAAGCCGAATTCATGGTTGGTTTACAATTTGATCAGAGCCGGAACTATAGCGAAAATGGTTTGGATTCAATTGAGTTCCTTATTTCTCCGAATCCGGGCGAAGGCTTTAAACCGCTGAGTCGTATAGCATCAGGAGGAGAAATGTCAAGAATTATGCTCGCAATAAAAACTATTTTGGCTGATGTGGACGAAATAGGAGTTCTGATATTCGATGAAATTGATACCGGAGTGGGCGGAAAGGCGGCATTAAAGGTCGGCGAAAAGCTTCTTCAGGTTTCAGCAAAGCACCAGGTTATATGCATAACCCATCATGCGCAGATTGCGAGCCTGGCAAAAGCTCATTACCTTATAAGCAAGAAAACCGATAAAAGCAGAACCATTGCAATATTAAACAAGCTTGACGGCAGTGAGCGTGAAAAAGAAATAGCCAGGCTGTTAAGCGGTGAGGAAAATAAAAGCACAACAACGTTGGCTAAAGAAATGATTGAAAAGGGAAAAACCTTAAGAACAGGCACTCACCAATCACAATAATCCCTATGCCTTTATAGGAGCTGAAAACTTTGAAAATAAAATGGTCCGAACACATCACCACCGCTGTTAATCCCGAAGGCTATCCAAAAAGCGATTTACCCGAGATAGCGGTGGTTGGAAAATCTAATGTCGGAAAATCATCGGTAATAAATTTTATGCTTAACCGTAAAAGCCTCGCGAAAGTAGGGGATATTCCCGGTAAAACAAGGCAGATAAATTTTTTCAATATGGATAACAAACTAATGCTTGTTGATTTACCGGGTTATGGTTATGCAAAAGTTTCGAAAGAAGAAAAGAGAAAATGGCACAAAATTGTGGAAACATACCTTTTAGGGCGTACCCAATTAAGGCTTATAATTATGATATTGGACATAAGGCATAAGCCTTCGGAAGATGATAAGCTGATGTATAATTGGATATGTACGATGGGGAAACCCCATATTGTTTTAGCGAATAAATCGGATAAGATTTCAAGGTCGTATTTTTTGAGCAGTATAAATAAAATCAGGGAAGCTCTTGATATAGTACCCGGTGTTCCGGTGATAGCCGTTTCCGCGAAAAAAAGGACAGGCTGGAATGAAACATGGAACTGTATAAATGAAGTGATGCCTGATTTGTTAAAAATATAGAATAAAGCGAGATTAATGAGGGACCCCGTCCCAACTTATATCTGGGGGCAAGGTTAAATAGATAAGAAATGGGATGATTAGAGTGATAGCTGAAATAATTGCAGTTGGAACAGAACTTTTAATGGGGCAAATTACGAATACCAATGCCCAGTATATTTCAAGAAGACTTGCCGAATTAGGGATTAATTTATACTTTCACACCGTAGTAGGGGATAACCCGGAAAGGCTGAAAAATTCAATAAAAACCGCTTTGGAACGATCGGATATAGTGATTACGACCGGCGGCCTCGGGCCTACCAGGGATGATCTGACCAAGGAGACGATAGCACGGGCAATGAACAGGAAGCTCGTGTTATATGAGGATATCCTTAAGCAAATAGAAGATTTTTTCGTTAAAAAACACAGGGTAATGTATAAGAATAATGAAAAGCAGGCTTACCTGCCGGAGGACTGCTTAGTCATACCGAATTCAAATGGAACGGCGCCGGGATGCATTGTCGAAGAAGCGGGAAAAACCGTGATAATGCTGCCTGGACCGCCGAAAGAAATGATCCCTATGTTTGAAGATACTGTTTTCCCGTTCCTTAAAAAATCGGCGGGAGTAGTTATTGTATCAAAAATGCTTAAAATATTTGGGATAGGCGAGTCCGAGATGGAAACGAAGCTTATGGATCTGGTAGATCTTCAGGATAATCCTACGATTGCGCCGTATGTTTCAATGGGTGATATTACCGTGCGTGTTACCGCAAGATGCGGCTCAAAGGATGAAGCCGAGAAAATGCTCAGACCGGTTGTTAGTGAAATACGGTCGAGACTTGGCGATCTCGTGTATTCCGAAAAGGGTGAAACGCTCGAACAGGTGGTATTCAATCTTCTCAGCGAAAGGGGTTTGGTTGTTTCAACGGCGGAATCCTGCACGGGAGGGCAGCTTGCAGCCAGGCTAATAAGTCTTCCCGGCGCATCAAAGATATTTGAGCGGGGATATGTAACTTATTCAAACATATCTAAGATTGAAGAACTCGCTGTAAACGAACAAACCCTGACAAAGTACGGAGCGGTTAGCCGTGAAACAGCGATGGAAATGCTTAATGGACTGATGAAAAAATCTAAATCCCAGGTCCTTGCAGCGATAACCGGAATCGCAGGGCCTGACGGAGGGACGCCTGAAAAACCCGTAGGTTTGGTCTATATAGCTGCAAGTCTCCATGATAAAATCGTCTGCAGATCATACGATTTTATGGGAAACAGGGAAAGGATACAAAACGATACATGCCTGCGGGCGCTGGATATTATGCGCCGGTTGATTCTTAATATGGAAGTGCCGGGCAGGGATGAATCCTGATAATAACTTCATGCAGTGCTTCTTTTATCAATGGAACCACAGGAGGATATCAATTTGGGGTTAAGTTCTGAAAAACGCTTGTCGGCAAATGCAATGATGATAATGTTTGCAACTCTTTTGAGCAGAGCAACGGGTTTTTTGCGGACGGTACTGATACGGAACATAATGCAGCCGAGAGGTTATTCGGATGAATTCTGGGTCTCATTTTCCCTTCCGGATCTTGCCTTTGAGCTTCTTGTCAGCGGCGCCATCGCCGCTGCGATAATACCCGTTCTTGCTTCCAGCCTTACAAACGATAACGAGGAAAACGGCTGGAAAGCGGTAGGCACTTTTTTAAATTTGACCTTAATAGCCGTATTTATTATCGAAATAATATTTTTCATATGGACGCCGGATTTTATTCGCATTGTCGCTTCCGGGTATGAAGCAGGTACAAAAGAATTTG
>DATCLI010000076.1:0-2787 GCA_036563955.1 Clostridia bacterium
GCATATGACAGTTTTCGACAATATGGCGTTCGGATTAAAACTTAGAAAAACACCAAAGGATGAAATAAAAAGAAGAGTACATGAAGCTGCAAGAATCCTTGATATTGAACACCTGCTTGACAGAAAACCGAAGGCTTTGTCAGGCGGACAGAGGCAGCGTGTTGCTTTAGGACGTGCAATCGTTCGTGAACCGAAGGTATTCCTCATGGATGAGCCTCTCTCCAACCTTGATGCTAAACTTAGAGTTCAGATGAGAACTGAAATCAGCAAGCTTCATCAGAATTTGCAGACAACATTCATCTATGTTACGCATGACCAGACCGAAGCGTTAACGATGGGTACTCGTATTGTTGTTATGAAAGATGGCTTTATCCAGCAGATTGACAGTCCTCAGGAATTATATGACAACCCTTTGAATATGTTTGTTGCCGGGTTTATCGGAAGCCCGCAAATGAACTTTGCAAATGTAGTGGTTGTAAAAGAAAATGAAAAGCTGTATCTGAAGTTTGGTGAGAATAAACTGGAAGTAACGCCTGATAAGGCAAAAGTAATAGAAAAATCCGGTTATGTAGGAAAAGAAGTTGTTTTCGGAATACGTCCCGAGAACACACATGATGAACCATACAACCTTGAAAAATGGCCGAACTCAATCGTTGATGCAAAGGTAGAAGTTACTGAAATGCTAGGTTCGGAAACATATCTTTATCTTGTTATCAATGGTGTTAACTTTACGGCACGCGTACATCCGAAATCAACGACAAGGCCTGGAGACAAGATTAAGGTAGCGTTTGATATGAGTTCAATGCACCTGTTTGACAAGGAAACCGAAAAGACAATTGTAAACTAATACATTGCATAGACATGTTTTATAAAAGAAGCGGAGAGATATAAAGTACTCTCCGCTTTTTGCTGCTCAGTTGACACTTTAATGCATATTACGCACGTTTATCAGGCAGTTAATGAATTAATACCGATAAAACAGCGGGTGATTCGGGTGTTTTCGGTGACGCCGGGCGACATGCTCCAGCGCCCTGCTGCTTACAGGTGGCTGTGGAGCGGGTTAATGAGCGGCTCGGGATATGGAGACCTCTATGCGAAAAATAATACGGATTTGTTGCGTGTTATCGGTACGTGCTTTGTCGCCCAAGGAAACGAAACACCTGAAGCAGGACCCGCGGGAATAGTGTGCAAACAAGGAATTATTGTACAATAGTTTTTATTGTATGTTTGAATATGAATAGGCAGTTCATGAATTGATACCGAAAAAACAGCGGGCGATTTAGCGGGTCGAGGCATTGCTGCCGCGTTCCAGTTGATACGCGGCTTTGCTTTGCGGGTCGAGGCATTGCTGCCGCGTTCCGGTAGGTACGCGGCTTTGCTTTGCGGGTCGAGGCATTGCTGCCGCGTTCCGGCAGGTACGCGGCTTTGTTCGTTTTTTTAGGCTATAAACGGTTTTGTTTCGTGTTATCCGGAAAATGTGGTATAATCCTATTGTACTAAAGAATCCTGGCGTTATTATTTTCTTCCTTATAGTCGAAGCATTATATAATAAGATTACGGAGGGATAATATGCGGATTGTAGGGTTTATCGGCCCCAGCGGAACGGGAAAAAGCTACCGGGCATTATGGGTGGCAAAGGAGAGAAACATAGATTATATTATCGATGATGGCCTGCTTATATACCAGAGCCGAATCATTGCAGGAAAATCCGCTAAAAAAGCGCCTACAAAGATCGGCTCTATTAAAACTGCGCTGTTCTGTGATGAAGAGCACCGCGAAAGTGTTATCGAAGCGATTAAGAATAGAAATCCGCAAGCGATCCTTGTTTTAGGCACCTCTGACGAAATGGTGGAAAAGATAGCAAAAAATCTTCAGCTTGGGAAAGTAATCGAGAAAATATATATTGAAGATGTCGCTACCGAGTTTGAGATAAAGCAGGCAATAAAAACCAGATCGGATCAGGGTAAACATGTAATACCTGTTCCAAGCCTTGAATTGAAAAAAGATTTCTCGGGATTCTTTCTGGATCCGCTGCAGATTTTTAAACGAAAGGCGAAAGGACACTTTCAGCATATGGGCGAAAAGTCTGTCGTTCGTCCCCCTTTCAGCTATAACGGGAAATATACCATATCCGATTACGCCATTTATCAGGTGGTAAATCATATTATTACCGGAATGGATGAGATGGATAAGATTACAAGGTTTAGACTAAGTAAAGTTGACGACGGCTTTGTGCTGGATATGGATATTGTGATGGTATACGGATATAATCTTATAGATGCGATTAAGCGCGCGCAGGAAATGATCCAGGTTGAGCTTGAACGGTTTGCT
The DNA here is from genome assembly GCA_036563955.1 of Clostridia bacterium. GTDB lineage: Bacteria > Bacillota > Clostridia > DSM-8532 > DSM-8532 > DTU069. The sequence continues at coordinate 2,332 of DATCLI010000076.1, forward strand.
GCGCTGAATATTATAAAGATGCATATAGCGGCAAAAAGCCTTGTGACGAAAAAAACCTTTGCCTTGACAGAGCAGATTCAATAGCATATAATTCTTTGTTAGAATCCTTACATAAGGATATTTTCACAATTTCTTGCTTTAACGAGGGAAATATTGCTGTACAATCGGATAAATACGACCTCAGGAGGGCTTGGTTTGTTAACTGCAGCACAACCAAATACTGCTGAATATTTAAATTTGGATGATGAGCAGGTTATCTTGTTAATTAGGCATGGTGATAAAAACGCTACGGATTTTTTGATTCATAAATACAGGAATTTGGTAAAACTAAAGTCCAGAGCGTATTTTCTTATTGGCGCCGATCGTGAGGACGTAATTCAGGAAGGGATGATTGGCCTTTATAAAGCTATCCGCAATTATCAGCCTGATAAAGCCATGGCCTTTAAAACATTCGCA
>DATCLI010000077.1:0-8377 GCA_036563955.1 Clostridia bacterium
TACGGGTTCGTTGACAGTGATCTGCTCTCTCCCCGCCAGGTATATGGACTTTATAACATGCTTGGAAAATATTCCTCGGCACAGGGCAATATTTATTCGATGAAAAACTGGCTCGAAAAGATAATAAGCGGGGATATAAGCCCTTCAATGAATGAGTTGGGTGTTACATATGAAAAAACCATTAAGGAACAGAAACAAAGGGCAGCGGATAATTCGGGCCTGGATACCGAACAGTACAGGCTGCACTTTGAAATATCAAGTATGTTCCGCACGAGTCATCGGGTTTGCAGCGGCCATTTCGGTACATATTTTCCCGTTCTATGCAGGGACATGATTCCGGAAGATATTCGCAGTATAGCCGTAACACCGGAGAGACTTCAGAAATCTCTTGGTGACCTCCTGGAAAGGGACTTTTCCGTATTTCATCGCGAATTGTTTTATTCCGGGGAAAAGGAGGTATTTAAGAAGGAAATTGTTATGAAGCAGGTATTGCCTGATATTATTCTTGTTCCTGCAGCCGGAACAAGGGCTTTAATGTGGCAGGAAATGTCGGGCGTATCGAGGTCATCCCGCGGGAGGTTCATTTTTCCGATACTGACATCTGAAGATATAACAATAATGCTGATAAAACTTGCAGGCCAGTTCCGCTGGGAGTTATGCAGGTCAATGATGGGCAGCCGGTGGAATGACATTTCCTACAACAGTTTAACGTCAATTTACGCCGATTACATAGATTCATATAAGAAAAACAAGAATCTCACACCAGAGGCAAAAGAGAGCATCCGCAGTCAAATAAAAAGACATAACAACAACCTTAGAAATATCTTTACATCCGATTATGAATTATGGCTTCGTTATGAATACCTCGGCAGCAGAAAGCTGAACAGGGAAGCCAGGGCTATTATGTATCAATTCTGTCCGTTCAGGGCGTCTAAGAGGAAACAGCTTTTAAATCAGCCTGCATTCTCGGATATGGCATTACGTTTTGAAAATGAGAGAAAGAAGATTGTCCGGGAAATCGAAAAACGCTATGAGGGTTATACAAAGGCGGGGTATGCGTTGGAACCCGAGCTGGAAGACAATCTCAGGTTTTATAAAGATATGTAGAAGACGGATTTTCTTGCCCGTAAGTTAAATAAACGCACGACGGCTTCAGAGGGATGGTGGTTTATCCCTCGTTTCGTTTTGGTATATTTTACCGGTCGAATAATGTCGAAATATTTTTAAAATCTGAAAAGCATTATAATATCTGTATTTTGACGGTATTGATAAAAAATCATCAATTTAGCCGATTGACACTATATCTTGTACTGTGATAGTATAAAATCATCAAGATGTAGATTGCCCGGAGGAAAAAGGTATGCTGGACAAAATACGGAAGAGAAACGGCAGTGTCGAAAATTTTATTCCGGAAAAAATAACATCCGCGATTTTTAAGGCAGCGGTGGCATGCGGAGGAAATGATTTTGACACTGCACGCAAATTAAGTGAAGAAGTAATAAGGCTCGCAGAAAAGAAATTTGCGGTTCAAATCCCCGAAGTTGAGCAAATACAAGATCTTGTCGAATATGTGTTAATTGAAAACGGGCATGCCCAGACAGCAAAAGCGTACATACTGTACAGGGAAAAAAGGAAAAACGCGAGAGAGATCAATGCGTTAATAGGCGCAACGATCAATATGTTTTCGGATTATCTCGGTGATAAGGATTGGCAGATATATGAAAACGCAAACACGCAAAAAAGCGTTAACGGTTTGAACAACTATGTAAGGGAAGCCTTTACGAAGCAGTACTGGCTTCACGAGATTTATCCCGAAGAAGTCCGGCGTGCTCACGAAAGCGGCGATTGCCACATTCATGATCTTGGCTTTTTTGGAGCTTATTGCGCCGGATGGGACATACGCCAGATCCTGACCGACGGTTTTGGAGGCGTACCGGGAAAAGTTGAAAGCAAACCGCCGAAGCACTTAAGAAGCCTTCTGGGTCAAATCGTCAACTCAACCTTCAGCACGCAGGGTGAAACAGCCGGAGCACAGGCATGGTCTTCGTTCGATACATACTGCGCGCCGTTTATCAGGTATGACAATATGACCTTCGAACAGGTTAAACAATGTCTGCAGGAATTCGTTTTTAACATTAATGTGCCTACAAGGGTTGGTTTTCAATGCCCCTTTTCCAACCTGACTTTTGATATAAAAGTTCCTAAAACACTCAAAGATGAGCCTGTTATATCCGGCGGGAAATATACGAATGACAAGTACGGCGATTTTCAGGAAGAGATGGACATTTTCAACAGGGCATTCTGCGAAGTGATGCTTGAAGGGGATGCAAAGGGCAGAGTATTTACTTTTCCCATACCGACATTAAACATCACTGCGGATTTTGATTGGGAAAGCCCGGCAGTTGAAGAGTTTATGAAGGTTACCTGCAAATATGGCATTCCGTATTTTGCAAACTATGTTAATTCCGATCTGTCTCCCGAAGACGCCGTATCAATGTGCTGCCGTTTACGGCTCGATGTGGGCGAGCTTAGAAAAAGGGGAGGGGGCCTCTTCGGCAGTAATCCGCTTACCGGATCAATAGGAGTTTTTACTATTAATCTGCCGCGAATCGGTTATTTGAGCAAAACAAAAGAAGAATTCAAAAAACGTCTTTATAACATAGCAAATATAGGCAAAACATCACTCGAAATCAAAAGAAAAGTAATTGAGAAACAATCGGAAAAGGGGCTTTATCCTTATTCAACTCATTTATTAAGGAATGTTAAACAGAGAACGGGCCAATATTGGTATAATCATTTCAATACGATCGGAATTCTTGGAATGAATGAAGCTCTTTTAAATTTTAACGGCACTGATCTGACAATTCCGGAAGGGCAGAGCTTTGCCATCGAAATTATGAATTACTTAAGAGAAATAATGATAGAATTCCAGAAGGAAACGGGAAATTTCTACAACCTTGAGGCCACTCCCGCCGAGGGAGCATCATACCGTCTTGCCCGGCTGGACAAGCAGAAGTATCCCGATATCCTTGCTGCCGGAGTGGATGTGCCGTATTATACGAATTCCACACAGCTTCCCGTAGGGTTTACCGATGACATTTTTGAAGTAATGGAACTGCAGGATGAACTTCAGTCATTGTATACGGGCGGAACGGTTCAGCATTTGTATCTCGGTGAAGGCATTCAGGACACAAAGGTCTGCAAAAATTTAATAAGAAAGTGCTTTGAAAATTATAAAATGCCTTACATTTCCATAACGCCGACTTTTTCGGTATGCAACATCCATGGTTATATAAACGGGGAACATTTCACATGCCCTTACTGCGGCAGTGAAACCGAGGTGTGGTCAAGAGTTACCGGATATTTAAGGCCCGTATCGAATTACAACAAAGGCAAAAAGGAAGAATACATGAACCGCCGGAAATTCTTAATAAAAGAAGAAACAGTTTCGCCTAAACAGGCTGCGATATAACTTGTTAAGAAGTTTCTTCCGCTGGTTTTGAGGAGGTACAAAAGATGAAGATAGCCGGAATAATAAAACAGTCTTTTGTTGATTATCCCGGCAGTATAGCTGCGGCAGTGTTTACGCGCGGCTGTAATATGAACTGTGTATTCTGCCATAACCGGCATATTTTAGGCAGCGAAGGACAAAAAAACAATATTGATGAGGAACGGGTGCTTAATTTTCTTGAAAAGAGAAAGGGTTTACTTGACGGAGTTGTGATTTCAGGCGGTGAACCTGCGCTGCAGCCCGATCTTGAAGTGTTTATTCAAAAAGTAAAATATATGGGGTACGCGGTTAAGCTTGACACGAATGGGACTTTTCCCGATATTGTCATGAAACTTGTTAAAAAAGGTTTGCTTGATTATATAGCAATGGATGTCAAGGCGCCGCTTGAAAAATACGGTGAAATATGCCGCTGCAGTATCGAGCGGAAGCGTATTTCAGAAAGCATCTCCGTTATTATGAACAGCGGCATAGATTACGAATTCCGGACAACGTGCTGTCCTCAGTTGGATAATGATGATTTGATAGAAATCGGTAAGCTTGTTTACGGCGCAAAGAAGTATGTCCTGCAGCAGTGCCGGAAAACCGACGAAAATGGGCGATTCACGGGATATGATGCGGCTGGTGGTTTCCAAAGCAATACCTTGCGCGACAGGCTTAGAAGCTGTGTTGATGTTTTCGAGGTACGCGGCGGCAGCGGGGTAAAGGCGGTGTCATAATAGCTGTGCCCGTCTTTAAATGTAGTTATGGATTTAGAGGAAATGCAGGTTTCTGCATAATAGATTTAATAAAACATTATTTACCCAGACAATCCGACAGGGTTGTCTTTTCGTGTTGATTACGGATGCGCTGCTTATTCAGGCAGGTGGTAGGATGAATGTAAGGGCTGTCCTTACGGAATTTATTCGCAGGCGTTTGCTTAGCTATATAGCGGGGATTCTAATCCTTGTTCTGACGTCGATCGTATCGCTGCGTATTCCCAAAGTATTGGGCAATATCACCGATATGCTCAATTCCGGGCAGGTCGCCGAAAGAGTAGTTATCGAACAGGTTATTTTCATGTTCGTTCTGTCCGTCCTTGCGTTCATACTGCGATTTATATGGAGATATTTCCTTATAGGGAACAGCCGTCATGTTGAAAGTCATCTTAGAAGGAAGCTTTTTGCGCATCTGCAGACGCTGCCCGTTTCTTTTTACAATGAGCACAGAACAGGGGATTTGATTGCCTATGCGATTAATGATATCAATGCCGTCCGCAGGGTATTCGCATTCGGGTTTGTTGCCGCAATAGAGGGAATCCTCATAAATTCCGTTTCAATTTTTTATATGGCCAATACGATTCATCCCGTCCTGACGCTCATGGCGCTTGGCCCCGTACCGGTAGTTATTGCGGTGACGATAATGCTGAGAAAAACGATACGCAGGCGCTTTGAAATGGTGCAAAAAGCGTTTGCCGCGATATCCGAAAGGGTCCAGGAAAATATTATGGGTATAAGGGTAATTAAAGCATTTGCGCAGGAAAAGCCCGAGATGGAACGGTTTAATAAACTGAGCCGCAAAAATCTAAAAACGCATATGCGTCTTTACAGGGTTTCCGGTTTGCTTGGTCCTGCCACACAGGTATGTTTCGGCGTAAGTTTTTTACTGTTTATCATATACGGCAGCCGAATGGTAATGACAGAGACGATTTCCCTCGGCGATTTTATTGCGTTCAATTCCTATATGGCTGCGATAATGCGTCCCGTTATAAACATCAGCCGCATTATAGAAGTGTGGCAAAGAGGAGCGGCTTCGGCAAAAAGGCTTGACGAGATTTTTACCGAAAAGAGCGATATACCTGAAGGCATAAGAAGTCTTGATGAAAAAGCAGGCTGCGATATAGAGATAAAAGATCTTACATTTACATATCCTCATGCCGATACGCCGGCGCTGAAAAACATTAATCTGTTCATACCTTCCGGGTCGACTCTTGGGATAATAGGTAAAACGGGCAGCGGCAAAACAACGCTCGCAAGCCTGCTGTTAAAATTATACCCCGTTGATAGCGGTCGGATTTTCATTAACGGTATAGACATTAATAGATTGTCCGCTGAAGTGCTCAGGGAGAAAATAGGCTTTGTTCCCCAGGAAAACTTTCTGTTTTCAACAACGATAGGTGATAATATCCGTTTTTATCAGGAAGGGATATCAAATGAGGAAATTGAAGAAGCTGCGAGGATGTCCGGTCTGTATGATAATATTCTCGAATTTCCGGAAGGTTTTGATACGGTGGTCGGCGAGCGCGGAGTGACGCTGTCGGGAGGGCAGAGGCAAAGGGTTTCGATAGCGCGCGCTCTCGTAAAGAATCCTTCGGTTCTCATTATGGACGACAGCCTGTCGGCCGTTGATACCGAAACCGAAGCGGAAATTCTTAATAACCTTAAAGGCATGCTTAAGCATCGGACAGGCATTATCATATCCCACAGAGTATCAACCGTAATGTACTGCGATAACATTATTTACATGGACGGCGGAGTTATTAAGGAACAGGGAAGCCATAAGGAACTCATGGAATTGAACGGAGAATACTGTAAGCTGTATTTATCACAAACAGAGGCAAATACGAACGATTTTGCGGAGGTTCGCAGTAATGGCCGACATGTATAAAGACAAAAAGAATAGTAATGAGCAGTCGATATATTACCGGAAAGCGAATGTAGGGCGTCTTCTGTCATATTTTATTCCGCATATCCCGCTTATCATTCTCGCTGTCGTGATAGCCTTTTTAATAAATGCGACTGTTTTGCTGAAGCCCGATATCCTCCGCAGGATCATAGACGATTATTTGATTCCGGGGAATTTCGACAGGTCCGCTGTTAACGCTCTCGGCTTTTGGTTTTTTGCCCTTATTGCGGGCGGAGCTTTATTAAATTATCTTCAGCAAATTCTGTTAAATTACGTCGGGCAGAGTATTATGCACAAGTTAAGGACGGATCTTTTCAATAAAATACAAATAATGGGCATGCCGTTTTTCGACAGGTTTTCATCAGGGAGACTCCTAACAAGGGTAACCAATGATGTTGAGGCGTTGAACGAATTGTTTTCGGGAGTGTTGATAAATCTTTTCCGGGACGTTGTAATGATTGCCGGATTAGTTTACACGATGTTTTCGTTAAGTCCGAAGCTGGCTGTTGCAGGAGTAAGTTCGGTACCGCTCATCGTGCTCGTTGCAGTTATTTACCGTAAGGCGGCGCGGAAGAATTTCATAGCGATGAAATCAATTATAGGCCGTATTAACGGCTTTTTAGCCGAAAATATTACAGGGATGAAAATAGTTCAGATTTTCCACCGCGAAAAGCAGAAGTTTGACGAGTTCAGCAAGATAGAAAAAGAGTATTTCAAATCAAGCTTAAGGGAAGTAATACTAAACAGCCTTGGACGGCCCGTAGTGGAAGTCATAAACAACCTTACGATTTCGGCTCTTATTTGGGTATGTGCCGGCGATATATTAAGAGGCGCCTTTGAATATGGCATTCTTTATGCTTTTATTTCATATGTAAGGGAGTTTTTCCAGCCTATAAATGAAATTGCCGACAAGTACACATCTCTTCAGTCGGCTGTTGTTTCATCAGAGAGGATATTTGAAATAATGGATATCAAAAACGATGCGGAGGATTTATCGTCAGGTATTTCATGCGGCAAATTAACGGGCGAAATTGAGTTTAAAAATGTATGGTTCGCGTATGAAGGTGAAAATTGGGTGCTCAAAGATGTGAGCTTCCATATCCGTCCGGGGGAATCCGTTGCGTTTGTCGGTTCCACGGGCTCGGGAAAAACAACGATAATAAGCCTTATGGCCAGATTTTACGACATACAAAAAGGGGAAATACTAATTGACGGAGTGAACATCAAAAATTACAGGCTTGCCGACCTGAGGAAGAATATTGCTGTTGTGCTGCAGGATGTGTTTCTTTTCACCGGCGATATTGCATACAACATAAGACTGAATAACCGGGAACTGACTGACAGCGATGTAATGAATGCGATTGAAACGGCCTGTGCGGCGCCTTTTGTGAAATCGTTTCCCAATGGAATCAACACGGAAGTAAAGGAGAGAGGGTGCACATTTTCTGCCGGGCAGCGCCAGCTTTTATCATTGGCAAGGGCTGTCGCGTTTGACCCGTCGGTTCTTATTCTGGATGAGGCAACGGCAAACATTGATACCGAAACGGAGGAACTTATACAAAGCTCAATGGGCAAAGTGTCTTCAGGCAGGACATCCATTTTTATCGCACACCGGCTGTCCACGATCAGGCAGGCAAACTGCATATATGTGTTAGATCATGGAAGAATTGCGGAAAAAGGCGATCACGATACACTTATGAATCAAAACGGTATTTACCGTCATCTGATTGAATTAAGCCTGAATGAGAGATATGCAAACTGAAACTTACCCGTCAGCGAATGATATCACCCCGCATATATGCATTCCATATATTTTCAAACCAGTAGTTTTCACGGGGTATCGGCCGTACCGGGGACCAGGAAAAACGACATTCCCATTCGGGATCGGAACCTGTAAGCCAGGTTTCACAAACAGACCCCATAAGTTCTCCCGTTTCGAGGGAATAACGGAATTCTTCGGGCAAAGATGGTACCGGAAGCTCACCGTTATTATCCCGTATAAGATAAGAGCCTCTACTTCTTCCGCCTTTTTCAATATATTCTTTTATGGCAGAAAGATACACCAGTTGGGTTATTAATATATCACGGTTTATGAATGCGTCAGGCAAATCTTTGATAGTTCCGATGCGGCTGTTTTTGATTAAATTCGTAAGATCGCCACGGCATTCCGATATTGCCGTATTCACATGGTCAAGAGAACGGATA
>DATCLI010000078.1:0-1794 GCA_036563955.1 Clostridia bacterium
AGGGGAGCTGGATATGTTTATAGATACCGTAATAGCACAAATGAAGGAAAAGGGTTATATTGCCCGGGTCGTTCCGATAAAACACATAATCGAAATAGGCAATGAGCTTAAGACGCTGGAAGACAGAAAACTTCTTGATGCAGACATATTGAACATTTTAAAGAATTTTTACATATGTGATTATTCAAATATAGCTTTTGATGTTAAATCTGTCATTATAACCGCCTCGCCTTGCGGAATCCTAAAAGTGTTTTTCAATTACAGAGACAGGAAGATTCCATTGACTATCCCCCCAACCTATGTGGAGTATAAGAGTGATCCTGTAAAAATCGAAAGCTGTTTGCAGCAAATTCTGGAGACTGAGAACTACCATGCGCAAATAACCTACAGCTTGCCTGGAAAAATTATAGCGGCAAAATGCGGACTCGGCTTATATGGTAAAAATAATATATGTTATGTTCACGGCATGGGAAGCTTTGCTTTACTAAGCACATTCTACTCGGATTTACCATGTGAAAATGACAATTGGAACGACGCTCGTCTTATGGAATGCTGCAAAGCATGCGATGCCTGTATAAACATCTGTCCCACAGGGGCTATCAGTCCGCAGTCATATCTTATAAAAGCTGAACGATGCATTACTTATCATAATGAGTTCACAAAAACCCCGGATTTTCCCGAATGGATCAATTCTTCCGCACATAACAGCATCGTCGGCTGTATGCATTGTCAGACCTGCTGTCCAGTGAACAGGAATTATTTGGACAGGATCGTCGAAGCAGAGGAATTCGGCGAGGATGAAACCGAAATGATCATACAGGGTACAGATAGAAGCAGATTGTCCGATAAAACGTTAGAAAAGCTTGACAGGTTGAATCTGATGGTATATTATGATAAACTCGCCCGCAATATAAGAGTATTGCTGGAAGACAGATAATACAGGAACCGTCTGTTGAAATTGCCAAACAATTTCTTTCTGAAATTCAGCATCGAAGGGGGAACGTGCTTGAATAAACTTTATATTGCTGCCGGAACGCAGCCGAAAAAAATGACGATAGATCTGCTTGAAAGGATAAACCCTTTTAAGGGAAAAAGCGAAGATATTAAAATAGGAATAAAACCTAACCTTGTTTGCGCTTCGCCCGCAGAAGAAGGAGCGACGACGCATCCCGAGATAATTGAGGGTATCATAATATATCTTACAAGCAAAGGGTTTAATAATATAAAAATTATTGAAGGAGCCTGGGTTGGCGACAGCACAAAATTGGCATACAAGGTTTGCGGGTACGAGGACATATCAAAGAAATACGGCATTCCTCTTATTGATTTAAAAGACGACGACTATGCGACAAAAACATATAAAGGAATGGAAATAAACATCTGTAAAACGGTTTTCGAACTGGATTACTTAATTAATGTTCCTCTGATAAAAGGCCACTGTCAAACAAAAATCACATGTGCTTTGAAAAATCTTAAAGGCTTGATACCGGATGCTGAAAAGAGACGGTTTCATACAATGGGGCTGCATAAACCGATAGCTTACCTTAACGCTGTTATACGCCAGGATTTAATAATTGCCGATGGAATATGCCCGGATCCTTATTTTGAAGAGGGCGGAAGACCTAAAAAATTGAACAGGATTGTGGCAGGTTTCGATCCTGTGCTTATGGATTCATATGCCGCAAAAATTCTGGGATATAAAACAGACGATATAAAATATATCAAACTTGCAGAAAGCGAAGGTATCGGCAAAATATTAGGAAATGACACTGAAATTGTGAATATATACGAAGA
>DATCLI010000079.1:0-2344 GCA_036563955.1 Clostridia bacterium
AAGATACTGAAGATTATATAAATATGCTGAATGAAAAAATATCTGCGATAAAAGATGAAATAAGGCTTCAAAAGGAATACATCAAGGATAAAACCGAGTTATTGAAAAACAAGGCCCGTATATGCATGAATATATTAAGCAAAATAGAGGACAAGGCCGGTTCGATATATTTAAGCGTATCGGTGCTTCAAAATTTTGTTGACAGGTTCGTTAATTACCATAACAGGGCTGCCGAATTGACGGATGAAATTGCAAAAGGATGTGAAGAAGTAAAAAAACTGAGGATTGAAATAGAAGACGAAATAGAGAGACAATCCGCAGAGACCGATAATGCTTTCCTGATGCGGATTAAAGCCGAAATAAACAAGCTGGTTATAAATGCCGATCCGGATGTAATTTATTATATACGCGATGAAATTGACAGTAACCTTAACGTCCTTCAAACTGCAAAGACGAAAATAGACGAATGTGTAACTGAGTTTGAGCAAATTTTCTACGAATTATGCTTATTTATTCAGAAAACAGAAGATACGACAGACGATAGATGCATAAATTCCGAAAGGGAGACGTTCGGCAGCAGAATCGAGCATATATGCAAACCTGTTCAAGATCCGCTGCAGACTGCCGCCGGCATATATAAAAAACCTGTATATTCATTGGAGCCCGTGGTAAACCAAAAAGAAAAAAATGAATTTAACAAGTGGTGCAACATGGTTTTCGACGAGGAAAACGATGTTGATAACAGCAAAGATAAGGGCTATCAGAAAAAGCTGAGCCAAAACATACGGAAAAATGAAGAAAAAAACAGTAAGGATGAGGAAAAGTTTAATGGCGACGATGCCAGGTTAACGGACAAACAGCTCGATGAAATATTTAAAAAGCTGCCGTCTTATAAGGACAAGGACGGAAAGTATATAAATGTAAAAAACAGCAGTTATACAAGCGAAGAACCGGAAGATAGTTATCAGCCGGGAAGCGGGGAAGACAACAATAAAGATGTCGAGGAAAAATACGGAAGTGCATTGAATGAGAACGGCAATCTGGCGTCAAGAGTAGGGAAGCTTTTAGCATCAGCAGGCGAAGCGCTTATAAAATCTCTTTATGTGAATGAATATATAGTGAGTGCGTTTAAAAACGCGAACATGGAAAATGCGAAAGCAGCGGGTATAAGCCTCGCAGGGGTACCAAAAGAGAGCTTTTATGAGAAGGGTGAAGTTGAATACATAATCTTTGGCGCAAAAAGAGAAAAAACAAATATTACCCTTGCAAGGACTTCGATATTTGGAATTCGGATGGGATTGAATCTAATTCACGTATATACCGATACCGAAAAAACCGCCGCCGCACTGACAGCCGCAAATATTATTGCAGGATGGTCGGCCTTTGGCGTGCCGATTGTAAAAAATCTTATCCTCGTTGGCTGGGCCGCGGGCGAATCATGGCTTGATGTTAAAGGAATAAACGAAGGGGAACCTGTGCCTGTATATAAAACGAAAAACACATGGAAGCTTGATCTGAAATCCTTATTTTCCAACATTGCCGGAGAAGTAATCAATGAAACGTCCGATTGGCTTAAACAAACAAAGAATGAGCTTATCGACGAAGGAGAGGATGCGTTAAGAACCGCTGTGGAGAACATTGTATACGGTGCGGTAAATGACGCTTTTATGCCTGTTGAACAGATGTTTACGGAACTTGATAAAGGTGATGACATAAAAACAGAACCGGACATTTCAGGCATAGATATACCGGACAATTTCAGCGATATGAATGCTATAAAAGAATGGATTACTAATACCGCAAAAGGACATTTCGAATCCGTAAAATCGGAAGCTTTAAACTGGTCGGCACTGAAAACAGAAGAATATAAGAAAGATATAACTAAAAAGATTGTTGATTTTTTATTTGAAAGCAGTGCGTATAAAAATTTTGCAAACCGGCTGAGGAGCGAACTGGACGATATAATCGACCACGGCGGCGGACTGCTGACCGACAAGGCAAACAAGCTTGGCGGTAAACTTAAAGATACCGGCACAAAGGAACAAATACTCGGATCGGTTGTGTCGTTTGATTACCTGGACTACTTGAGGCTGCTATTGTTTGTTGTGCCGCAGAAAACCAAGCTTTTAAGGATTGCCGACCTGATGCAGCTAAACATGCGGAAGACAATTGACAACCCTGATTTTCTTATATCAAATTACAACACATTTCTGATAGTTGAAGCCGATATTTCGTTTAAATATTTGTTTGTACCTAAAATTTTCGTTAACAGGGACGGCGGGCAAATTAAGATACAATGGGGGTATGGATATTGAAACATAATCTCCATTGTCAAGGGCGATAT
>DATCLI010000080.1:0-3695 GCA_036563955.1 Clostridia bacterium
CGTTTTAAACAGCATTCAAAAAGCATCTCTTAATTCAAGCAGCCGAAAACTGTTTCAATTTGTTCAATATTTATTGAAATGCCATTTTTACAATAGTGCTGCCGCTCTTATTTTTACTGTAAATATATTCCAACTCCGAACCGAGCTCAATGAAATATGCAATCATAAATGGCAGTAAAAATGTTATTTATTGCTTCCTTTTGCATTGACATATTAAATTAAAAGATATATAATAGCTACATTAATGCTGTGTTGCTCTATCGTAATGCAGCGATAAAGGGGTGTAGCGAATGAAACGCTGGAACATATATACTCCCGACGGTATGCAGGATATTCTTTTTGACCGGTGCTATATAAAAAGGGATTTGGAAAATAGGCTCAGAGCACTGTTCCTTATCAGCGGTTACAGGGAAGTTGAAACACCTACGGTGGAATTTTATGATGTTTTCTCAGGTGATCAGAACCTTATTCCGCAGGAGAGCATGTTCAAGTTTACCGATCAGCAGGGGCGAATTCTTGTTTTGAAGCCCGATATGACAATACCTGTTGCGAGGATTGCGGCTACTAAGCTTAAAGACAACATATGGCCCGTTAAATGCTGTTACATAGGCAACACATTCTCATATAACGAACTTGGCGGCGGAAAACAAAAAGAGTTTACGCAGGCAGGTGTTGAGATACTTGGAATAAAAAGCCCGGAAGCTGATGCGGAGGTTATTGCTCTCGCAGTGCAGGCTCTTCAGTTATCCGGGCTTGAAGAGTTCCAAATTGATATTGGGCAGGTTGATTTTTTCAGGGGCTTAATGGAGGAATCCGGATTGTCGCCCGCGGAAACGGAAGAAATAAGGGAATTAATCGACCGTAAGGATTTTGTCGGCGTAGAGCATTTGGTAAACAGTCATGCGATGCCTCATGAAATTAAAGACATTGTCCTTAACCTTCCCGGATATTTTGGCTCAAAAGAACTGATTGAAGAACTTGAACGGAGGAATATAACCGGTAAGGCTTTAAAAGCGCTGGATTATTTAAAAAAAGTGCTTGATATACTCGATGACTGGGGCTGCGGGAAATATGTCTCGGTCGATCTTGGAATGGTCCAGAGCATGAATTACTATACCGGCATTGTTTTCAGGGGTTTTACGTATGATATAGGGTTTCCGGTTTTGAGCGGGGGAAGGTATGACAACCTTATAGTGAAATTCGGCAGAGACTGCCCGGCGACAGGCTTTTCACTTGGGGTAAACATGATATTGACGGCTCTTGAACGGCGGAAAAAGCTTCCCGGGGAGCCTGCCGGAGGTTATTTTATTCTTTATCGCAGTGAAGGAAGGAAAAAGGCGTTTTCGATATCTAATAAAATGAAAGAGGGAAATAAGAAAGTGGAAGTTGACATATCGGGAATGGATATTGAAATGGCAAAAATATATGCAAAAAGCAAGGGCCTGGACAAAATAATGATAGTAATGAATGAAGAGGATATCGAAACAATAGATGTCTGACCGTTTCATTTTACCGCTTATTTGAAAAAGGAATTCGTTCTTGAAAAAGGAGATTTTTTTATGAGATATTTAACGATGGCGTTGTCGAAAGGGCGATTGACGGATTTGTCGATAGAGCTTCTCGAAGAAGCCGGTATCGACTGCTCGGAACTGAAGAAAAACACTCGGAAACTTATATTGACGGATGAAAAGAACCGGATCCGGTTTTTTCTTGCAAAACCTTCCGATGTGCCGACATATGTCGAGTATGGGGCGGCGGATATGGGTATTGTCGGCAGAGATACACTGCTTGAGGAGGGAAGAAACCTATATGAAGTTTTGGACCTCGGCTTTTCGGCATGCAAAATGTGTGTCGCCGGCCCCAAAGAACTTGACGGAAATATGGATAGCCTTACGATTACGCGCGTTGCAACTAAATACCCCGAAATAGCGAAAGAATATTTCCGGCATAAACGGCGTGAGTCCGTGGAGATAATTAAACTGAACGGTTCTGTTGAGCTCGCTCCTCTCGTTGGGCTCTCCGAAGTGATTGTCGATCTTGTTGAAACGGGAAGGACGCTTAAGGAAAACGGGCTTGTCATTTTAGACGTAATTGCCGATATAAGCGCCAGGATGATTGTAAACCGGGTAAGCATGAAAATGGAAAGTGAAAGGATAAGCCGCATAATCAAAAACCTTAGAAGCTGTATAGAAAAACGGAATGAATTGAAAGCGGGGACGGGTTTATGAAATTGGATAAAATACGGCAAAACGACATTGAAAAACTGCTTGTTCGCCTGCGGCAGAGAAGCAGCGAAGAACTTGAAGAAGTATCCGAGTCGGTGCGAAGTATTATCAGAGAAGTCAGAGATAATGGGGACAGTGCAGTTTTTGAATTTACGAAAAAATTTGATGGTGTAATTCTCGACAGGCTTGAAATAGATAAAAACATTATTTCGAATGCCATTAAAAGTTTGAAGCCCGAACTCATATCATCGATAAGGAAAGCGGCCGATAACATCCGTAAATTTCATGAAAAGCAGAAGGTAAATTCATGGTTTTTAAGCGAAGAGGGCGGCATCCTTATGGGACAGAAGGTTACTGCTCTTGAAAGAGTTGGAGTATATGTGCCGGGCGGCACGGCGCCTTTGCCGTCATCGGTTTTAATGAATGTCATACCGGCAAAGGTTGCCGGTGTTAAGGAGGTAATCATGTGTACGCCTCCGGGAAAAAGCGGAATTCCCGATCCTGTTATTCTGGCCTGCGCCGGTATTGCCGGGGCTGACAGGGTATTTGCGGCCGGCGGCGCCCAAGCCATTGCGGCGATGGCTTACGGTACGGAAACGATACCAAAGGTTGACAAAATAACCGGTCCGGGGAACATATATGTTGCAACGGCCAAAAAAATGGTTTTCGGCATTTGCGGTATAGACATGATCGCGGGGCCGAGCGAAATACTTGTAATAGCCGATGAAACGGCAAATGCCGGATTCGTTGCGGCTGACCTGCTTTCCCAGGCCGAACATGACGTGCTCGCTTCATCAATACTGATAACGACATCGGACGAGCTTGCCGTAAGTGTTGAAAAAGAGCTCAAAAAACAGGCGTTGGAACTTTCGAGGAAAGATTTTATTTCGCGCTCATTAAGCAGGTACGGCGCGATAATTCTGGCCGATACACTGAAGGATGCCGTTATGCTGTCGAACAGGATTGCTCCCGAACATCTCGAGCTCTGTGTTGAAAACCCGTTCGAGCTGCTCGGAGATATAACGAACGCGGGAGCCGTGTTTCTTGGAAATTACTCTCCCGAGCCGCTTGGAGATTATATGGCAGGGCCTAACCACGTACTGCCCACAAACGGTACGGCAAGGTTTTATTCGCCGCTGTCGGTCGACGATTTTTTAAAGAAAACAAGCGTGATATCGTATTCAAAGCAGGCTTTGGCGGGCATTATGAAAGATGTATGCCTGTTTGCCGAAGCGGAAGGGCTTACGGCTCATGCCAATTCCGTTAGGATCCGTTTTGAGGAGGAAAAAAAATGAACCGGTTCTGGAGTAAAACAGCTTCCGATATTGCGCCGTATGTGCCGGGGGAACAGCCGCGCGATAAAAAATACATAAAGCTCAATACGAATGAGAACCCATATCCTCCGTCGCCAAAGGTATTGGAGACGATTAGACGTGAAACGTCGGCAGATGTGCGGTTGTATCCTGATCC
>DATCLI010000081.1:0-3401 GCA_036563955.1 Clostridia bacterium
TTTATACGACGAAACCCGGTGTACAGTTATATACGTCAAATAATTTTGACGGTACATTAACCGGCAAAGACGGAGTACGGTACTGCAAATGGGCAGGGGTTTGCCTCGAAACGCAGTTTTTCCCCAACGCTATGAAACACAGGCATTTCCCGTCGCCTGTTTTGAAAGCCGGAGAGCAATATAACCATATTACGATTTATAAATTCGGCTGCAGGTAGAATATTGTTTAGCTTTATTCTATTTTCCAGCCGGGTAAATATTTCTTTGTACAGGACAGCATTTCATTAAACAGTTTCCATGCATCCTGGATGCTTATCGCAACAAGGGGGTCATTGGCAAAAGCTCTGAATACGAGCTCTTTATCCTTGCTTAAGGCCCCTTTTAATGTTGTTTCCTGATTGACTACATGGCGGTATACGAGACTTTGAACATCGCAGGGCAGTTTTCCGGACTGTACGGGTCTTACGGAATTATGGCTGAATACGGCGTTTGTTTCAACAACCGCCCCGACAGGCAGATTGCTTATTTGCCCAGTATTCGGAAGGTTTACGTTTGTTGTAATGTCTCCAAGGCCGACCAATGCTTTCATTTGAAGAATACCTTCTTCACCGGTTGGTTTTAATTCCATTACCTCCTGTCCGCTGACAAGCATTTCACTTTTCCTGCGTCTTGATTCCTGGTTTTCTTTTCTCCAGCTCACGGGCGTAAGCGTGAAATGCCATGATATGGCGGTTTCGGGGTCCTTTAGATACCATGGGGGACAAAATTCAGCCAGGTGACGATCCCCGGCCGCGGCTAATAACCCGTATCTTTTGAATAAATCGAATTTAACCCTGTGGCCGCAGGCAAAGTAGCTGTTCATCCAATGGCCCTCATTTCCGTGATGGTATCCGGTTTCGTAATACTTCTCGGCGAACTTTCGAAATACCGGGAAAAGATCAAGGCTTTCATAGGAAGCTTTGTCTATCCAGGTAAAGTGATTTATGCCCATTACATTTATCTTTATATCACTGCGGTGATCTGCTTTAATGCCTTCTATATCATCGAGCGCGATCTTTAACAGTTCCTGTGTTGAAAAAACCTCATGGCAGCATCCGAAAGCCTTAATCTGCGGGAAAACTTCATAAAGTGTTCTTACGCAGATGGTCATTGGGTTTGTATAGCTGATTACCCACGCATTTGGGGACCATTTTTTAATCGCTTCGGCAATTTCAACGTACATCGGTATTGTTCTTAACGCACGTATAATCCCACCTGGCCCGACAGTATCGCCCACCGACTGGTATATCCCGTATTTTTCCGGAAGGTGGACGTCCGCTTCCATTTCATCCAATGTGCCGGGCATTATTGAAATAATTACGAAATCTGCGCCGTCAAGAGCCTGTTCGATTGTTTCAACCGCTGTATAACTCCAACTGCTTTTTGTATGTTCATTCTTTTGAAGAAGACTGCCGATAATTTCGTTTCTTTTCGCAGCGGGGTAATCAATGTCATACAGTCTTACTGTTCCTGATAACTGCTCCTGAAGGGCAAGATCGCTCATGAGTCCCCATGCCCATCCCATTGAGCCTCCGCCTATGTAGGCAATATTTATATCAACTGCCTTGTTGCCTATTCTTTTCATCTTCATACCTCCAGTCGGTAATGCGATATCAGGGCTTATACCAACCCTGTTACAGTATATATCAAAATATAATAATTTTCTGCACAGGATTTGTTTTTTACAAATTAAATTCATCATATTTTGATTTTTTTCAAAATATTATATAATACTGTAAGGAAGCATACTTGTCGATGCGTACGAATGTGTTTATATTTCCGAACGGATTCTGAGGGGTTTATCATGGAAGCAGATATTAAGAATTACTATGACGGATACAGCCATCCTTTTTATATTGAGCGGAATAAAGTGGATATTTCCTTCAATATGCCTGTTTATCACCACCACAATGTCTTTGAAATATATTACCTTTTGGAAGGCCGCAGGAATTATTTTATTCAAAACAGGACTTATGCCGTGGCCAAAGGAGATATTGTCCTTATCAATGTGCAGGATATTCATAGAACGATGGATTATAACAATGCTTCGCATGAACGGATATTGATATACTTTAAAAAGGACTTTATTTCATCCGTTATAAATGAAGAAGAGGATATTGCTCTTTTGGACTGTTTTATGGGCAAAAACAAGGTTATACGCCTGAACGTGCCCGGGCAGGCATTTGTTGAATCGCTTTTGTTCAAAATGCTTGACGAGAATGAAAAAAAACCTAAAGGTTATTTAACTTATCAGCGTGTTCTGTTAACGGAACTGCTGCTTTTTATCAACAGATATATCGAGCGCTGTGACAAGCAAAGCATTGGCACAAACAACCTTTTGCAGAAAAAGATGTCGGAAGTGGCTATATACCTTACAGAGAATTACAGAAGCAGAATTTCATTGAAGCAGGCGGCCGAAAGGTTTTTTATCACGTCTTGCCACCTGAGCAGATCATTTAAAAAGGCCACCGGTTTTTCATTTATTGAATACCTTAACAGCATTAGGGTTAAGGAAGCGCAAAAACTATTAAAGGAAACGAACGGAAGCGTAATGCATATAGCGGAGCTTACAGGGTTTGACAGTCAAACGCATTTCGGCAGGGTCTTTAAAAATTTAACCGGGATGTCACCGCTTCAATACAGGAAGCGATCACGCATAATGACGTGAGTAAATTCCGTATTTTTGACGAAGCTTTGCGAAAAAAGATTAAAACAATTTTAACCAAAATTAAAATTATCAGATTAAAAAAGGCATTAGCTTTTGCTATGGAGAAGAGATCCCGGATGACAAAATCTGCGAAATAAATAAAAAATCAAGCAATATTTGTGTATTAATATTGAAATATTTACTGTACAATAAAAATTAAATAAAGAATGGATTATTATTAGATAAATTAGGGGTGTAAGCGTATGGATTTAAAAGAGATACTGAAAAATTTCGATTTTGCAACCGAAAAAATTGAAGCTTTGAAGGTTAAAGCTGAAAAAGGCTTTGATAAGTACGGTATCTATCCGGGTTCGATAAACAGGGTTGGAAACGCTTTTGTGATGATAATGCGCACAGATACTGAAAAGAAGCTTGTATGTTTAGGCGACGACGACAGGCTGGCAGGTTTGGACGGAATGATTGTACCTTTCGAAAGCGGCAGTGCGAAGGTTTGTTCCGTTACAAACGAGAACTGCCGAATAATTCGTAAAAATTTCCCGTTCATGAATCCTGCCGTGCATAAAGGCAAAAAGGTTACAATAGGATTAGGCGACCGCCTCGGTCTTGCGTCGCAGGGGCATATCCGGACGGTATCGGATCTTGACGTATTCCCCGTATTGGCGCAGCAGTCGATAAGGGAATTAAACCTTACCGG
>DATCLI010000082.1:0-2419 GCA_036563955.1 Clostridia bacterium
GTATAGTATTCATTCAGTTTGATTTTTTCTATTATAAGCGAGTTTTCCATTTCGGACAGAGAGACAAGATAGTCATACCGATAAGTGAAATATTCGTCGGTTATTCCGTTCGTTCTCTGAACCGAAGCATCAAAGTTTATAAAGTACCATTTTATTTTTTCAGAATAAGCGGGGTGCGGCGTAACCGCAAAATTATTGATTTCCTTTATTGTTTCCATATTGTTTCTAAGGGGGAAAGATTCAAACGGATAGTTTTCATTGTAATTAACATTTAATTCAATTAATTTTGCCTGCCCTTCGCCGGACGCTACACCGAGGTTTTCCAAAAAATCCTTCGCTTCGGTATAACCTTGCTCCCACCTGTAAGAAAAAAGGTTCATTCTTTCCCTGTCAAGCAGCGTAAACTTTTGGAAGAACTCAACAATAACCGCTTTCTCGGCTTCGTAAATTTCACCGTCAACAGGGTTTTTATATGCGCCGTCCGCCATTTTTTCCAGATCAAGGTATGGAAGTCTCGTAATATTGTCGTCGTTTAATATAAAGAGCCTGTTTTTCCTGCCCGCTTTTATATTCGATTCTATAGCCCTTAAAATGCTGAATCCTGCATCGCTTTTTGCCAGTTCGACATCATACCTGATTTCCACTTTTACGGCGTCAGTATCATCCGGTTTAATGTCCCGTACTTTCGTGTATGTATTATCTTCCTCTTTCCTGTAGGATTTTGAAAACACTTCATCCGGTATAACTTTTGCTTTTGCGTATACCTTGGCAAAGTACAGAAAGCTGTCTCCGCTTTTTGAGATAAAGCCCGATGCCACACCTGCATTTTGAGCACCGCCGTCATCTGGAATATCGATAATATCGTAACCAATTATTGTCATGCCGTTTATGCTTATATACCTCGGAAGGTGTATTCCGACCTCGGGATTACCGTCGCCTTCCGCGAGTGTCTTGTCAGCTATAAACCCGCGTATTTTGTTCGGGATGATACCTGTCATTGAGTACTCGTTATACTCGTCGACTTCAGCGTCGGTATATAAAGCGGTAAAATAATCCAAAATAACTTTCTTTATTGTCTCGTCATCCTTGCTGTCGACAGTTTCCCTGGTACTTTGTACGCTGTCGGGATTGTCCGATGCGTAAGCAGCCGTGGTTTCCACAAGCCCGCAGCCCGCGCTGATTATCAGAAATAAAACCAATATAAAGACCAAATATGTATTTTTCATCTTCGATCACCTCAAAATATATCTTCAAGAATATCTCTAAAATTTTTACCGTCGCATACTTCACTGAACTGCTCAAATAAATCCGTTCTTCCCGGAAAATGTATATTGCCGTTTTCGATAACAAGCGCCGCGTAATCCCAGGACTCAAAATTGCTGATGTTTGTGTTTCCGACAGTCCTCGGAAGCCTTGTCATTTTCACAGGCGGTGTACCTGCGTCGCTGTCATGATCGAAATAATATGAATCCGCTGCGGAACCCTTCACTTTTGAATCAGGATCATAACCCCTTCCGGCAGCAATGACCGAGCCGTTCACAGTCGCGCCGTTTTTAATCGTTACTTTGCCCATCGTGAAGATAATTCCGTTTACCGTGCCGATGCCCGTATCCGGGTCCGGGGCTATTACAAGTTCCCTGTCCGGATCAAGATTAAGAATTAAAAAGTATTCTTCCGGATCAGTGTAATTATCTATAAGATGGTTTATCAAATCCACGGGCGCCAAAGGATCGTCATCCTCGTCGTCATCGAATTTTACTATACAATTCCACACAGTTTCATCAATTTCATTAAGCTGATCCCTGATCCTTAGAAATTCCGTAGTGGAACCAAAGACCTCGGGCTTCATTCCTGAATTGTAGGAATAATTTATTTCGCCCGTTACATCTTCGGGGTATGCTTTTCTTGCGAATACATGAACATGGCTTTCAAGGAAACTTAGCATATTTTGCAGACCTTTTGGGATGCCGATTGAAATATCGGTATTGTCAAGCCAGTTATCATGCGTATACGGCTCAAGCGGTTTGTTTCCTAACCCGCCTATATCATCCGCAACACGACATATTACCGAATCCGGAATTTCAATATGGTCCTCGTCCGCCGGGTAAAGTCTGTTGTTGGCGGCCATTGCATAATGACAAAAACCATTGATTTTTGACGGAATGCTTGCGAGGCTATTAGTCCGTCCCGAAGCTCTGCCTCTTATTTCGGAAATCCAACTGCTCCATGATTCCCAGTCACTGACGAGATTGCTGTTATTATGCCAGTCAACGTCTCCAAGCAGAACGGAAAAGCCATTCCTTTCACCGTGGGAATCACTTGTCAGAACATTCATATACTCTACCGTGCTCGAACAATCTTCCGCGATATATACGGGCTGGTTTCCTTCACACGCGAGAGCGACACTTTCAAGTTTATG
>DATCLI010000083.1:0-5008 GCA_036563955.1 Clostridia bacterium
ATCTGTCTCTGTATTTATAAAAAAAGATTGATAAAAAATTAACATATACTCTTGACATTTTTATTACGGAGAATATAATAAAAGATAATATTATATCCAGCAAACCTAATACAGCCGGATGAAGGTTGAGGGAGAGTGCCGACGGCACACCGAAGGAGTAAACCTCTCAGGTTACAAGACTTCAATCGGACGGGCCTCTGGAGAGACCACAAGATGGCGCCGAAGGGGCAAACCCATGCAGTGAAAGCAGGGTGTATCTCTCAGGCAAAAGGACAGAGACAGACATTTAAAATTATAGCGGAAAAACCGCTATAGTTGAATGCTGTTTCATAGTAATAATCAGAGGTCAAACTAATAGGTTTGACTTTATTTATTGGAGGGATAAATGTGGCGAAAATAATTGTAACGGACAAAATGGCGCCCGAGGGTATTGATTACTTAAAGAACAAAGGGCATCAAGTGGATACTCCGTTTGGAATACCGCATGAAGAACTGCTTAAAGTAATTGGAGAATATGACGCCATTATTGTAAGAAGCGCGACAAAAGTAAAAAAAGACGTAATCGAATACGGAAAAAACCTTAAAGCGGTTGGAAGAGCGGGAAACGGCGTGGACAACATTGATGTGGAAGAGTGTACGAAGCGCGGGATAGCTGTTGTAAATACTCCCGAAGGCAATATAATGGCCGCTGCTGAAATGGGAGTCGCATTGGCCTTTTCAATATTCAGGAATATTCCTCTGGCCCACTATGCTGCAAAAAACAAGGATTTCAGAAGAAACAAATTTGTTGGTGAAGAACTTGAAGGTAAAGTTGCGGGGATAATAGGTGTCGGAAAGATCGGCTCCATTGTTGCAAGAAAGCTTAAGGGAATAGGCATGAAGGTTATAGGATATGATCCGTACGCGTCCGACGACAGGTTTGTTAAATTAGGCATATCACGATGTGAAACCCTTGAAGACCTCCTTAAAGTTTCTGATTTAATTACTCTTCACATTCCGAAAAGCCCGCAGAATATGGGGTTGATTGGTGAAAAAGAGCTTAAGATGTGCAAAAAGGGCGTGCGCATCGTAAATGTGGCACGCGGCGGTATGATCGACGAAAAAGCGTTATATAACGCTCTTGCGGAAGGACATGTCGCAGCCGCGGCACTGGATGTTCAGGAAAAAGAACCTGATTTTACGAAAAAACCTGAAGAACAGGATTATTGGACTCCGCTTCTTGAACTGGATAATTTCGTATTTACGCCGCACCTGGGCGCGTCGACAAAAGAAGCGAGTTATAACGTAAGTATAGGCGTCGCGGAGCTTATCGACAAAGTTTTGAACGAAGAGTTTGTTGCGGCGGTCAATATGCCTCCGATAGTCGGAGATATTAACGAACTAAAGCCGTATCTCGAGTTGGCTGAGAAGCTTGGAAGCATCTACTATCAGGCTGAGAAGGACAGGGTTACGAAGATTGAGGTTATATACAGCGGAGATGTTGCGCAGATGGAAACAAAATCAATAACACTGTCCGTATTGAAAGGTTTCCTAAAGAGCGTCGGCGATACCGAAGTAAACTATATTAATGCCGAGCTTAAGTTAAAAGAACTTGGCGTACAGCTTACGGAAAGCAAAAGTACAATGCTTGATAAATATACAAATTTAATTACGGTTAAATTTGTTACCCGCGAAAGAGAACTGGCGGTATCAGGAACAGTATTTTCGAAGAATATGATACACATAGTCGATTTCTTCGGCTATAAGCTTGACTTTGAACCTACACCGCATGTTATTGCGATTCAGAACATGGATGTTCCGGGAATAATAGGCAAGGTCGGAACGCTGCTTGGATCAAACAATATAAATATCGCTGCGATGCAGTGGAGCCGTAACCGGAAGGGCGGAAAAGCGGTTTCATTTGTAAGTGTCGATGTGGCGGTTCCCGATGATATAATCAAGCAGCTGCTGAATACAGAAGGCATTCTCAGGGTTTCGATGCTGAATTTCTAAATTCCATGTGAGCGGAAATAATTTTAATCAATCGGAATTGATAAATGGCTGCCAAAACCGAATTATTAGGCTTTTGGCAGCCATTCTTAATTCCGCGGATTCTATTCCAAAACTTTACCCGCTGGTTTTAGGTATCATTCCCGCGGATCAAAGCGGGTCGAGGCATTGCTGCCGCGTTCCGGTTGGTACGCGGCTCTGTCGAGCATCGGATCGAGTCATTGCTGCTATTAATGATGTCATGTCTTAAAGATGTCATATCTGAATGTTTAGTCTGTTCAGCGGTCTGAATTTGTGATAAGATACTGAATGGTAAGGAGACGGAGGATAAAAATGCCTGTAAAACTAGCTTGCATCTCCCTTGGATGCCCCAAAAACCTGATCGACAGTGAAATAATGCTGGGCATGTTAAATGAGGGTATGTTTGAAATTACAACAGATATGAAAAATGCTGAAGTCATTATTGTAAACACATGCGCATTTATTGACGATGCGAAAGAGGAGGCCGTTGATACCATACTTGAGGCTGCAGCTCTTAAAAAGCATGGGAAGCTGAAGGTGTTAGCTGTTACAGGCTGCCTGGCCCAACGGTACAGGGAGGAAATTGTTTCCGAAATACCTGAAGTTGATGTTGTCCTGGGTACGGGGAATATTGCCGATATATGTAAAGCAATCGAAGGAAGTCTCAATAAAAAAACTGAAAGCAGGTTTTTTATTGATGAACCAAAGGATGTCGGATATTTGGACAGTACGCGTATGCTTTCTAAAAGCGGTTCTTCCCAATACCTTAAGATTGCCGAAGGATGCAGCAACCACTGCACTTATTGTGTCATACCGCATCTGAGAGGACCCTTCAGAAGCAGAACAATCGAAAGCATTGTGAATGAAGCGGAATACCTTGCTGAAAACGGGGCAAAGGAACTTATCCTTATTGCCCAGGATGTAAGCCGGTACGGCGAGGATTTGTACGGGGAAAGCAGGATTGTCGAGCTTATACACAAGCTTGCCGATATAAACAATGTGAAATGGATTCGGCTCCTTTATTGTTATCCTGAAAGAATAACTGCCGAACTCATAGCAGAGTTCAATAGAAATCCGAAACTTTTAAAATACCTGGATATCCCCATCCAGCACGCATCCGATAAAATATTGAAATTGATGGGGAGAAAGTGCGGGCAAAATTACCTGGTTGAACTTCTTACCAGGTTAAGAAAAGAAGTGCCCGACATAATATTAAGAACGACGCTGATCACGGGTTTCCCGGGGGAAACTGAAGAGGATTTTGAAATTCTTGTTGATTTTATTAAGAAATATCAGTTTGACAGGCTTGGCGTTTTTGCGTATTCGCGGGAAGAAGGCACACCGGCCCATAATATGAAAAACCAGGTTGACGATATAATAAAATCACAAAGACGGGACAGAATACTTGCCGTTCAGCAGAATGTGGCAATTGCAAGGATGAAAAAAAGAATAGGGAAAGCATATGAAGTTCTTGTTGAAGGTGTGGCTGACGATGGTATTTTCTACTATGGAAGGTCATATGCCGAGGCTCCCGAAATTGATCCCGTTATTTATTTTACTTCTCCCGACCCTGTTGAAGCGGGAGATTTTGTAACTGTTAAAACGATCCTGAGCAGTGGAATGGATCTTATCGGTTACAGGCAGTAACCATATAAAATCAGCTTTGTATTGCAGTTTTACCGGAAGCAGTGGAAGGTGGTTGCAATGAATTTACCAAATAAGCTTACATTTTTAAGAATTTTATTGATTCCTGTTTTTTTGCTTCTGATCTTGCCTGTTGGCAATAATACAAAACTTTTTCCAATTTCTCCCGATACCGGCAGATATATTGCTGCATTTGTTTTTTTAGCCGCAGCCCTTACCGATTTGCTTGACGGAGCTATTGCAAGAAAAAAAGGCTGTGTTACCGTCTTGGGGAAATTCCTTGATCCGATTGCCGACAAACTCCTTGTTGTCTCTGCTCTTGCCGCTTTAATTCAATTGGGCGAGGTTTCGGCATGGGCGGTTATCATTATTAT
This sequence comes from Clostridia bacterium, assembly GCA_036563955.1. GTDB lineage: Bacteria > Bacillota > Clostridia > DSM-8532 > DSM-8532 > DTU069. The sequence goes on from DATCLI010000083.1 coordinate 4,029, forward strand.
TACAAGGGAATTTATTGTCCAGGGCATACGCATACTTGCGGCAAAGGATGCGGTTGTTATACCTGCGGGGTTCCTCGGTAAAGTAAAAACATTTACCCAAATGGTTGCGATTATACTTATCTTAATAAAAAATCACCCCTTCTCGCTTATCACATCACTGCCCATAGGGCAATACCTGCTTTGGATTTCGGTTATATTAACAGTCGTATCAGGTTATGAATATGTGATAAAAAACATTGACCATATAAAAAAATAATAGAGCGAAACACCCGAATCAGAGCGGCGTACCTACCGGAACGCGGCAGCAATGGCTGGACTCGTAATCACTCGCTGTGTTTTCTGAACATAAACTATCGCCTGGCAAATTTCCCCGCTTTTTAAAATCAAATATTGCATTACTGAAATAAATAGTTTATACTATTTATTAACAGGATATATTATCAGGTAATAACTTTTAGTCAAATGGTACTATTCACCGGCTCCGGTAAGGAAAATGCATTGGGAACCTACCGGACGGCAACAGTATATATACTTTAGAAAGCAGGGTGTGGTAATTGAACAAAAGTTCACAGGCAAAAAAGGAAAGGCATAACAAACTTCTTAATAAATTAAAAGAAGATCCGTTCCTGACAGACGAAGATATTGCCGAATATCTTGATGTAAGCATACCTACGATACGTCTTGACAGGCTTGAGCTTGGAATTCCGGAACTAAGACAAAGGATCCGCGATGTCGCCTCTCAAAACCATAAAAAAGTAAAAGCACTTCACGCCGATGAAATTATTGGAGAAATTGTTGAGATCCAGTTGGGTAAAAACGGCATTTCAATACTTGATACAACCGAGCAAATGGTTTTTGAGCAATCCAAAATTGTTAGAGGGCATTTCATATACTCTTTCGCGGAGTCTTTGGCGATTGCGGTTATAGACGCTGAAGTAGCCCTTGTCGGTATTGCAAATATTAAGTACAAAGTACCGGTT
>DATCLI010000084.1:0-3344 GCA_036563955.1 Clostridia bacterium
GGATTGGAAACAGTATTTTTATCTTTATGTTTACTTTCATATTCAGCCTGTGTACGGTCTTGTTCATTTCATTGTATTCAAATACAGATTCCGGCTCAATTAAAACCTCTCCTACAGGTTCAATTCTTATCGGAATTGAAAGGTTTGAAGGTACAAGAATGCTTCGGCCGGCTATTTCATGAATTGGAATTTTAATTTTTTGGTTCTGTTTTTTCGAAATTTCGTCATTTATATTATCGCAAACGTATGCAATATAACTATTTATGTTCACCGCGGAAGTTTCAATTGCTGCCACTCCTCCTTTATTTGTTTTTTCAACTTTTAAAAAACCATCTGCCGGATATTTGGCACTCGCGGACAGGATGCTGTTATTAATGCATTCATTGACCAGTTGCACTGCTTTTTCATTGCCGGTATTCTCCAATGCTTTATAAAACTTTACGGCGGCGCTGCATATAAAAACAAAAAAACATAAAACAAAAGCGGCAAACCTGACGAGAATAACAAAACGCGGAAGATATGCTTTCCCAGACCGGATATGTCTTGTTCTCAGGTAAGAAACATATCTTGGTTCCATATACCTTCGCATAAAAATACCCCCATACATCCAATATACTGTATGGGGGTGTTTCAGGTGCAAGTATACATTTCCTGATTTAATCTAGTCAAGGTAATCTTTCAGTTTTTTGCTTCTGCTCGGATGGCGAAGCTTTCTTAACGCCTTTGCTTCTATCTGCCTTATTCTTTCACGTGTTACATTGAATTCTTTTCCAACTTCTTCAAGGGTTCGCGCTCTCCCGTCATCAAGCCCGAATCTGAGACGTAAAACTTTTTCCTCACGCGGAGTAAGAGTATCAAGCACATCAATAAGCTGTTCCTTAAGCAGCGTAAACGCGGCTGATTCGGCAGGAGCCGGAGCGTCGTCATCGGGGATGAAATCTCCAAGATGGCTGTCTTCCTCTTCTCCGATAGGGGTTTCGAGGGAAACCGGTTCTTGTGATATTTTCATTATCTCCCTTACCTTATCCTCGGACATTCCCATTTCTTTTGCAATTTCATCGGGCAGCGGTTCTCTTCCGAGCTCCTGAAGCAGCTGGCGCGATACTCGTATGAGCTTGTTGATAGTCTCCACCATATGCACAGGTATGCGGATGGTTCTTGCCTGATCGGCAATTGCCCGGGTAATTGCCTGACGTATCCACCACGTGGCGTATGTGCTGAATTTAAAACCCTTTTTATAATCAAACTTCTCAACGGCCTTAATAAGCCCGAGATTACCTTCCTGGATTAAATCAAGAAACAGCATTCCGCGGCCCACATACCTTTTTGCTATACTTACAACAAGGCGCAGATTTGCTTCAGCAAGGCGCTTCTTAGGTTCTTCTTCGCCGGCTTCCATCCTTTTTGCAAGTTCAATTTCCTCTTCGGGTGTGAGAAGCGGAACTTTTCCGATTTCTTTTAAATACATCCTTACGGGATCGTCAACCGTAACGCCTTCCGGTATGCTTAATTCAGGATCTTCGTCTATACTGACATCTTCCAGCTCATCGTCAATCTCAGGAACAACCTCTATACCCATATGTTCAAGCGTATCGTATATTTTTTCAATTTGCTCCGGAGGCATTTCAATCTTTTCAAAAGCATCCATTACTTCTTTATAAGTTAACACGCCTTTAGCCTTACCCTCACTTGCCAATTCACGCAAAACAGAGGCGGCATCTTTTTTTGATACCTTTTTATTTTCCTTATTGACAGTTTTTTCATCAGTTGCGTCAGTCCCGGCAGACAAATTGTTTTTCATATTCTCTTTTTCTGCCATCTATATATTTCACCTCTCATCAATTGTTGCATTATCGTTTCTTATCACTCATTCGTATTTTTTCTATAACAGATTGCAGCTTAAGCTCCAATTGCTTTTTTTCGTTTATATCGGTAATATTCTTCAAACGCATCAAAATATCCTTTTTTTCTTCTTCAAGTTTTATTGCTTCCAATTTCGTAATTATGTCATCCATTGCTTTTTCCGGTTCATCGAAATTGCATGAGGTTCTTACCATATGCACAATTTCGGATGCTATATCGGAGTTAAGCTTTGTTATAAATTCCTCCAGTAGAAAATCATTTCCTTCCAATAACTTCCGATACAAAATATTGGCTATTTCCCGTATGTTCCCTTCGCTGAAACATGATAAGGGATATCTTTTTGAAGCTGTCCGAAACAAATGATTTTCCCGGCTTAATAAAGCAATCAGCATCATTTCATAGCGGCTTCGCGTCCATTTTTTCCTGTCTGACGATACAGGCCTTATCGAACCCGTAATCTCCGTTTTAGCCGCTGTGAATTCCCTGTTTTTATCCATCCGTTTTTTCCGGCTTATTCTTCTGTTCGTTTCGGCTGCAAGAGCATCCATTGAAATATCGTAATCCTGGGAAATTCTCTTCATAACAATTTCCCGTTCAACAATATTATCCTGTTCGGCAAGAATATCCGCCGCACCGTTAAGAAAAGCCAGTTTCCCTTCCATATTGTCCTGGGGGAACTCAGTTCTAAGCTGTTTTATCCTGTATTCTAAAAGGGATAATGCCCTATCGACAAGGATTTTAAACTTTTCCGGTCCGTTTTTTCTTACATACTCGTCAGGATCCTTTCCGTCCGGGATCTGAAGCACTTTTACACGGCACCCAAGCCGCCTTAAAACCTCAAGCCCCCTTTCCGTCGCTTTTTGGCCTGCAGAATCGGCGTCATAGGATATAATTATCTCATCGGCGTATTTTTTAAGAATACGGCCCTGCATATTTGTCAGGGCAGTACCAAGGGAAGCAACCGCATATGGAACGCCGGCCTGATGTAAGGTAATCACATCCATGTAGCCTTCTACAACAAGAATTTTCTTTTCGTTATTATTCTTTGCAATATGCATGCCGAATAATTCTCTGCCCTTGCTGTAAACAAGAGTTTCAGGCGAATTAACATATTTGGGAAGCCTGTCGTTTAATACCCTGCCTCCAAATGCCACAACATTCCCGCGTATGTTGAATATGGGGAACACTATTCTGCCCCTGAAACGGTCGTAAAGTTTTCCGTTTTTGTTCCTTATACAAAGCCCTGCTTCAATAAGAGTTGTTTCGTTGTAACCCTTACTTAATAAATGTTTTGACAAAGCATCCCACTCATCGGGAGAATACCCGAGCCCAAAGCGCTTTATTATGCTATGGCTTAACCCCCTGTTATAAAGATACTTTTGAGCTTCCCGGCCGACATCTCCCGATAAACACGAGTAATAGAACCTTGCAGCTTCCCTGTTAACCTCCATAATATCCTTCCTGAGCCTGCTCTTATACTG
>DATCLI010000085.1:0-3645 GCA_036563955.1 Clostridia bacterium
ACGGAGGCCTTGTAGCTCTTACAAAATTCAGCGGAGATATAGCATTTGAGCCCGATGGTCTGAAACGTATAATAGACAAATATATAAAAAAGGGAGCTGTTAAGTAAAAATGAAAAAAGAGCTGTGTTTTTCTTAGAATATCTAAAGAATTTAAGTGAATGCAGCCCCAAAAGAAAAATAGCTACTTAAATTTTTCCAGTCAAGGATAAAATGAACGGGCAGAGCCCGTCCTTGACAGTCAAAATTTAAGTAGCTAGAGGGCAAACAAGGGCTGCAAGGCAAAGAAATGCATGGCAAAAGCCCTGCCTCATATTCAGGGCATGAACATTGAAAAGTAAATATGTTAAGCGGTTAAAATCCAATTACATCTGTCTTTATCATTGTAGTTTGCGCCAGCTACCTGAGCAGGGGTAAGACTGTTGAGGGATGAATGTGGCCGTATAAAGTTATAAAAGAAAATAAAAGTTGCAATAAGGTTATTGGCACTTGTAAACGAACCAAAACCACGTTTGGATTTGTACCAGGATTTAAAGGTGTCATTGAAGGATTCAATAATATTATTGGATATATCATCTTTAAATGATTGCACTTTAATGTGTCTGGAATTTGGAAAGAAGACTTTAACAGCAGTATTATACGGCCAGTATCTATCAGTAACAACAGCATTAGGAGTTCCATACTTTCCGGCATTACCAAAAAGGCTGAAAGCTTGGGGAGAACTTCTGTAAGGGGACAGATGAAAGCTAATTACAAACCTTGTTTCAGAGTCAATAACAAACCAAATATAAAACTTTTTGCCGTTGATCTTAATAACAGTTTCATCAGCATGCCACTCATCAGAGTTAAGATTAATGGAATTTTGAAGATTAGAAGCAATGGTTTGAAACAGGGGAGCAAACATTTTAGCCCAGGAAGCAATAGTCACATGTGAAACCTTAATGGCATTGTTCATAAGCAAAAACTGCGAAATCTTTCTAGTAGAAGCATTGCAGAGGTAAAACAAGTTTAAGGCAGTAATAATAACATGCAAAGGGAATCTCATTCTTTTGAAATTTGTTTTGCCAAAAAGGTTTTGACAGGAAGCATTGCCCACAGCATTAGCTTTAACAATGGAAAAAGCATGATTGCACTTTTTATCACAACAGCGATACCGAGTATAGTGCTTATAGTCATGATGTATAAAGGTAGCCTTACCGCACTTTGGACACTTGGGATATCCTTTTAACTTCCTAGGGGTTTGAGGAGAAAAAGGTGCAAATTGCCGCTTACATAATTTACATTGATATTTTTGATAGCCATAAGGATCTTTGCCAAATTTATAAAGTTTAGAAGAACTACAGCGTGGACACTTAATTTTTGGTATAATAGTCACAGGCCTCGGCCTCCTTTTTGGAGTATTAAGGTTTTGTGGTGAAACTATTATACCCGAAGGAGTCCGGGGCTTTCAATTTTCATTTAACTTAACAGAACGCGAAAGACAGGGTGGAGGTTATAGATGAGCTTGTAAAAAATTTCGGTATGGAGGATGTGCTCAACGACCGCATACAGAGTTACTCGCACGGAATGCGGCAGAAAATAGTGCTCATTGGCTCATTGCTCCACAACCCGTCCGTGTGGATTCTTGATGAACCTATGACGGGTCTTGATCCACGCTCATCCTTTTTCCTTAAAGAAATGATGAGAAAACGCGCAGACAGCGGGAAAACAGTTTTTTTCTCCACCCACGTGCTGGATGTAGCCGAAAAGATATGCGACAAAGTCGCGATAATAAATAAGGGCAGAATCCTTTTCAGCGGAACTCTTGATGAAATGAGAAACAGTTCCATGAAGGATGAGTCGCTTGAACAAATATTCCTGGAGTTGACCGAAGATGAGAAATAAAACGCTGCTGCTGACAAGAACCCTTATAAGAAACGGTGAAGGTTTCGGCATAAAGGGAATGAAAAATAAAATATCCCGGGTTTTGTTCGCATTAATGCTGATAATAATTCTTCCGGGCCTTGTGGTTATGTTTTCGTTTTTCGTTAACGCCGCTTACAGCGCATTAGCTGTTATAGGGCAGGAAGGTGTGGTAATAAGCTGGGGAATTGCGATAGCATCAGCAGTAATATTCCTGTTCGGAATATTTTATATAGCCGCGAGTTTTTATTTTTCAAGAGATGTGGAAGTATTGCTGTACCTGCCTCTGAAACCGAAACAAATTGTGGGCGCAAAATTTCTTACGGCAGCGATATTTGAATACATTATAACCGCGGCGGTTTTCCTGCCTATAGTAATTATTTATGGTATCAGAAGCAATGCCGGTATTGTATTCTATCTATATAGCTGCGCTGTTTTTGTGTTTATACCCGTTGTGCCGCTGTGTCTTGCCTCGGTATTGGTCATGGTTTTGATGAGATTTACAAACGCGTCCAGGCACAAAGATACCTTCAGTATCATTGCCGGAACTCTTGCGCTTGTATTGGGCTTGGGTATAAACATTATTACACAGAAGCTTATTATCAATTTAAGTCCTCAGGAACTTGAAGCCCTGGTTATGAAAGGTGGGAACTCACTCGCAATAATAACATCCGGGATATTTCCTACCGCAAGGTGGGCGGTTTCCGCCTTACTGGATACGGTAACTGCCGTCGGATTTTTGAACCTGCTGCTTTTTGCAGCCGTATCGGCGGCGGTTTATATTTTCCTTCTGCTTTTGGGTGAAAAGGTGTATTTAAAAGGCGTTGTCGGGCTGTCGGAAACCGTCTCAAAAAGACATAAACAAAATAAATCCGAAGCAAAGGATAAATTACTTAAAAAACAGTCCTCACTCAGGACATACACGATGCTGGAACTGAAACTTCTTATCAGAACTCCGATATACTTTTTAAACTGTGTAATAATAAATTTTATATGGCCGATATTCTTACTTATAATTATGGTGACGGAAACGGCAGAAGCTGATATACAAGGTATGATCAAACAGCTAATAGACGCTCCCAATAGTGCCGGCATGATTTTTCTGTTTGGAATAGCTCTGTTTACGTTTGTTTCAGGGTTTAATCCAACCGTTGCCACGTCAATATCAAGAGAAGGTCAGGAATTATTTATAAAAAAATATATACCTGTAAGCTACAGAACACAAATACATGCGAAAGTGTTGTCAGGGTTTATTCTGAGTATAGCAGGAGCGGTGTTTATGCTTATTACAGCGATTGCCGTGCTTAAATTTCCGCTGTATGTCGGCCTTCTTATCCTTGCAGTAGGATGGATGGGAACACTATTAATCGCTCTTGTTGAAATTCTTCTCGATTTATATAACCCGAAGCTCGACTGGGATTCAGAGCAAAAGGCGGTTAAACAAAACCTGAATGTGGTTTACAGCATGATAATTTCAGGTATTGTCGGCGGACTTACAATCTATATTGCACAGCAGTTCTCACCAGGGATCGTCGCCGCGGTTTTATCGGTGATTTTCGTTTACGGAGTGCTGAATGTTCTGGTATATTTACTGCTGCGCAAAAAAGGCGTTGAAAGGTTCAGCCGGCTTGAAGGTTAGCGGGATCCGGCAAAAACCTGTTGCAAAACGCGGCAAATCTGTGTATAATAAGATTTGCTGTTATCCGAGTTGGATAATAACAAAAGCAGAAGAAAATGTTATGTTAT
>DATCLI010000086.1:0-3080 GCA_036563955.1 Clostridia bacterium
TGTGATAGCTGCGGCTATTATGCTTAACGCTGTCGTAAGCGGTACGAAATTAAGAGATAAGCTCAAAATTGACCTGACGAGCAACAAACTTTACAGCATTGGGGAAAAGACGAGTGAAGTGCTGAAGGAACTTGATACCGATGTTGAAATAATCGGCCTGTTTGATGAGAAATCAATGGAATCTACGCAGTACGGCCAGGTAATTGAATTTATAAAGCAGTATGAAAACAAGAGCAGCAAGATTAAGATAAAATATGTGGATCCCGCAAAAAATCCGGCTTATATACAAAACGAACTCGATCCGACAGGCGTTCTGGGCATCTCGAATTATGATTTTGTTGTGAGAAGCGGTAAAAGGGTAAAAGTGTTATCATCATCTGATATATTTGAATACACTTTTGACTCCCAGACATACAGCGGATACTATCTTACGGGTTTAAACGCCGAATATGCTTTTACGGGAGCAATCCGCTATGTTACTACGGAAAATGTTCCTGTGATCTATTTTACGGAAGGGCACGGTGAAGGTGATCCGGAAAAAGATTTCAGTGATTTAAAATCTAATTTGGAATTGAACGGATATGAAGTAAAAAAGATAAACCTTGCGGCGGTAGAATCTGTTCCGGAAGATGCCTCATTGATTATTTTCGCAAACCCTTTGCAGGATTTAAAAGTTGATGAATTGGATAAACTGACGACATTCTCCGAAAACGGAGGAAGCACGGTATTCCTGTTCGATCCTCCGCAAACCGCTGCAAATCTGACATATTTTGAAGAATTTTTATCCGAATACAATGTTACATTAGGATATGATGTAATATTCGAGATGGCTGAAAACAGGTCGTACTTCGGCCAGCCGTATTATTTCATTCCTACTGTGGAAGACAACACGATTAATGAACTTCTTGATCCGGATAAATTGACAATAAGCTTATTTAATGCACGAAGCATTGATATCCTGATAAATGAAAAAGAATGGATAAAACCTTACACGCTTCTTTCCACCTCGTCCGAAGCTGTCGGCAAGGCACTTAAGGAAGGAAATGAAGATAAACAGGGTCCGCTGAAAATCGGCGTGGCTGTGGAGCATACCGGGCGTATTAATAAAAGCTGGGCTATCGTTATTGGGAATGCCAATTTTGTTGCCGATGAAACCGCGGATACTACGGGCAACGGAAAGAAACTGCTCATTAACGGAATAAACAAAATACTTGATAAGGATTCGGACGTTTATATCCCGGTCAAAAAATACAGTACTCCGAGGATCCAAACAATAACGAACCAGACGATTGTTATACTTGGAATAGTCCTGATAATAGTTGTTCCGCTCTTTATAATCGGTATAGGTGTATTTGTATGGTTAAGGAGGCGTCATCTGTGAGTAAATTCAAGAAGCTTATAATTCCGATGATTGCGCTTGTTATTCTTATAGCCGCGTATATCATTATAAATAACCTGCCCGAGAAAGAAGACGAAGCGGATAATACCGAAGAAAAGGTTGAGATCTTCAATTTTAAAAAGGAAGATTTGGCTGAGATAAAAATTGAGCGCAGCGACGAGACATTATGGTTCCGCTATGTCACGATACAGGTTGAGGAGGAAGAGACAAAATCCGACGGAACCGTTGAAAAGAAAATGGTAGATCGCAATGTTTGGCAGGCGGTTGAACCTGAAGGCATGAGAGTGAATACGAGCTCGGTTGATAATATCGCGTGGAACGCGAATACGTTAAAAGCGCAGAAGGTAATTGAAGAAAACCCGTCCGACCTTTCGATATATGGCCTTGACAGCCCTGTTAAAATTTCGTTTATTATGAAAGACGGCACGCAAAACATACTCTCTGTAGGAAATGAAATACCGACAGGCGGATCGTTTTATGTCAGGAAGGAAGGCGATCCGGCCGTTTACACAATCGGAAGCTACGAAGCCGAAAAATTTTTGCAAACGAAGCTCTCCCTGATGGTAAAGGATTTATACGATAAAACCTATGCCGCGGAAGATTTTACCGCTATAAGCTATGAAAGAAAAGGCGCAAAGGTTTTTGATTCGGCTGCCGCCGAAGAAGAGAAATGGTTCCTTTCATATCCGATTGAAACGCAGGCGAACAGCTCAAGCATTTATACAATACTTCAGGTGCTCAGCGAATTAAGCGTGTCGGAGTATGTTGAAGAAAACGTTGAAGATCTTAACAAATACGGCCTTAAAAACCCGTCATATGTGATAAGCTATACGGCGAAAGGAAACAGCTATAAGCTGTCACTGGGCAATAAGAACGATAAAGGGTATTTCTACGCGATTATGAATGATGAAAACCTTGTGTTCACGATTCCCGGGAGCAGTTTCCCGTTCCTTGACAAACCGATTGAGGAAATTGTGGATTCCTTCATACACCTGCAGAATATCACTGATGTAGCCGAAATGCGGGTTAAGATTGATGGAAGGACGGATATTTCAAAAATAAATGTTGATAAGGAAGATGATGAAAAAAGCACCTATGAGTTTAACGGAATACTGCTGACAGGAGAAAAAGACGACGAATATATTTCCGCATTCAAGAAATATTACCAGGGAGCGATAGGGCTTCTGGTAGACAAAGTTGCCCTTGATGCCGAGCCTGTGCTGGAGAATCCTGAGGTAACGATAACCTATACTCTTCACAGCGGTGAAAAGATTGTCGTGGAGCTTGTTGCCTCGCCTGATAATGTTTATTATTACGCTTTTAAAAACGGGAAGTATACGGGAACAATGATAAGGAAAAAGCAGTTGAACGATGAGGGCAAGAACGGCCTGCGCGTGTCCTATGAAAAGCTGGTTGAAAAACTTAAGGAAAGAGGAGGAAGCCAGTAAAGGATAAAAGCAGATAGAGTCTGACTTTGCTTTTCCTGAAAGATACTGCCGTATTTCGAGATTTGCGGCAGTATCTTTTTTTGTTTATTGTATACAATATTATAGAATTTTCGGCTGAAAGATTGGATAATATTTTTTTGTTTAAAATATTGATTTATTGGTAAATGATTGTTATAATATTAACGAAGTAAGTTAAATAATTAACAAACAAAATATGTAAACCTGTTGTACAG
>DATCLI010000087.1:0-3466 GCA_036563955.1 Clostridia bacterium
GTGATATGCGGCGTGTATGGCTTGTTTTCTGCAGGAAAGCCATTCCGACGTATCTGCTCTTCAAGCTCGTTATAAAGCTCCTGAAGGGAGGCGTTTGGCTCTATTCCCCACCACATTATGCTTTTATGGCCTCTTGCGAAAGCACCCGGTCCGGAAAGCGTCAATTGAAAAGGAGAACATTTTGAAGCGACAGTATTCAGAATATTCGTAAATACAGGAATATATGCAGCATTAACCTCTCCGATAAATCTTAAGGTTAAATGCAGGTTTTCCCTTCTGGTCATGTTTGCTTTTAAAGCCTTTGCCTTCAATTTGGTTTGTTCTTTTGACAGAAGATCTTTTGTCTTATCATCGAATTCAATGGCATAAAATATTCTCATGTGTTCTCCATAAACTTCTATTATTCCCTGCTTTCACCGCATTTGCCGCAGCAGCCCGGACAGGCTTGAATATCTGAAACATCGTGCCCCTGTTTCATTTTATAGTCATTTATAGCGGCGGTAATAGCCTCTTCGGCCAGCACCGAACAGTGAATCTTTGCCGGGGGCAGGCCGTCCAAAGCTTCCAAAACTGCCTTGTTTGTAATCTTCGATGCTTCCTCAATTGTTTTGCCTTTAATCAGTTCCGTAGCCATGCTGCTTGTCGCCACGGCAGCGCCGCAGCCAAAAGTCTTGAACTTCACATCGGTAATAATGTTATTTTCTATTTTCAAATACATCTTCATTATATCGCCGCATTTTGGATTGCCAACCTGTCCGACTCCGTCGGCGTTCTCTATTTCGCCGACATTTCTCGGATTTGTAAAATGATCCATTACCTTTTCACTATACATAATATCACCTTCCGTTTCTGTCTCCCGATCCCTCTAAAAATGCATTACCAACTATTCGGCAAACTTAAACCGGCATCCGGCCGGAACATCGGTTTTATTATTTTTCAGCCTTTATTTTTTCTTATAAAGTCCTCATAAAGCGGTGACATCTGCCTTAATTTCGCCACTATTTCTTCAAGGCAGTCAACAATAAAGTCCACTTCCTCTTCGGTGTTCTTTTCCCCAAAGGTAATACGAAGCGAACCGTGGGCGATTTCATGCGGAAGCCCGATTGCAAGAAGAACATGCGAAGGATCCAGGGACCCGGATGTGCAGGCTGATCCGCTTGAAGCCTGTATTCCTTTCATATCGAGCATTAGAAGAAGCGATTCTCCCTCAATAAATTCAAACGAAAAATTGACATTTCCGGGGAGACGATTGTATCTGTCGCCGTTCAGGCGAACATGAGGAATACGGTCGAAAACTTTATCTATAAGCCTCTTGCTCAGCTTGCTTAAATGATCGTTATATCGGTCCAGATTTTCATACGCAAGTTTAAGCGCGGCGGCCATTCCAACAATACCGCTAACATTTTCCGTACCTGCCCTTTTCTTCCTTTCCTGCGCGCCGCCGTGCATAAATCCTTCCAAATGCACGCCTTTTCTTGCATACAGGCAGCCGACTCCTTTCGGACCGTAAAACTTATGCGCCGACATCGAAAGGAGATCAACACCCAAATCTTTTACGTTCACCGGTATATTCCCCATCGCCTGTACTGCATCGGTATGGAATATAACCCCTTTTTCCCTCGCAATCCCGGCAAGCTCTTTGATTTGCTGTATCGTACCGATTTCATTGTTCGCATACATTATGCTTACGAGCGTTGTATCAGGGCGAATGGCTTTTTCAAGCTCGGCCGGGTTTACAAAACCGTTTTTATCTACCGGAAGATACGTAACTTCAAAACCTTCCTTGCGCAGGAACTCAACCGGCTCCAGAACGGCATGGTGCTCAATCACCGATGTAATAATGTGCCTGCCTTTTTTCCTGTTCGCATACGCCGTACCTTTGATTGCCCAGTTGTCGGCTTCCGTTCCCGAACCCGTAAAATAGATCTCCTGAGGGTGTGCGCCGAGGCAGTATGCTATCTGAGAGCGGGCTTCATCAATTGCCTTTTTGCTTTCCCTTCCCAGATAGTATATTGAGGAAGGGTTTCCAAACAGCTCCGTCAGGTATGGCATCATCGCGTCGACAACCTCGGGCTTTATATAAGTTGTGGCTGCATGATCCACATATATTAGCTTTCTATCCATAATTGCACCTCTTCTCTTTCGGAAAACCAACTCAGTAATTCATAGTATATTATCCCAAGGAGGTCCGATATTTATTTGAAAAACATTTCCGACAAAAATACTCTGATTTAAAATGTAGCACTTTGATAAAATTTTGTCAATTGTTATGGCTTTTACCTTTAAATCTAAATTTATCGACAATGTTTTTTATTATTGTAAAGTTTTCGTATTCGTCAACCTGGTATGTCACTTCCCATTCCTTCGGCACGAGAATAACGCCCAGGTCTTTTACGCCGTCGGGATAGCATTTGTGCTCGTATATTTTTATCTGCCCATCGGGCGCTTCGGTATGCATCCATATAAATGTCGGGCTTTTTGCAAGAGCATGCCTGATTCCGTCTTCAGTCTGAACCGGCTTGCCGTTAACGGTGAGTATTATTTCACCGCGTTTCATTTTCATCTTGTGAGCCGTGCCGTCGGGAACTATTTCGAGTATTCTTAAACCCCTTTGTGCTACCGTGTACAGAGGCTGTTTTTTCCTTTCTTTATATAATGCATGCTGGAAAATTGTTTCCCTGTATAATAATGCAAATACCGCGCCTATCCATTTAAACACTTCGCTTTTGCCCGAGAAAAACGCAACAACCAGCAGCAGCAGACTTCCGGCAAGAAATTTTATCGCGTCATTCCTGCATTTTTCTTCAGGGGATGTGGATATTGCTATTGAAGAATAATTCGTTACGCTTATTGCCCCGGTCAGGAAAAAAACGGCGTTACCCACGGCAAGGAGACCGGTTTTAAATATTGTTCCCCAATTCAGATTAATCGTCGTATTCCAAACGGCATAGGGAATTGATGAAAGAGTAAGCATAATAAATGGAACGGCATAGTATTTCTGCTTTATAAACGCTCCGGTCAGCTTTCCGCCATGCTGTATGAATATCGGGATATTATCGTGTTTACGGTTTAAATAAATAAGGACTGCTTCCATTAACTGAATAACCGCGATTAATGAAAGCATGGAAGGCACATGAATCCTGTCATAACCGAAGATAAGCGCGTATATACTGATAAGCCCTCCAGCATAGGACGGGTTAATAAAACGGTGGTTTATAAAGGCAAGCAGTACCATAAGAATTAAAAATATCTGTAATCCTTCAGGCTCAATATATAAACCGAGCGCAACCGTTAAAATCCCGCCTGCAAAACCTGTAACGAGACCTGTAAAGATAAGCTCTTCGAGCATTTGCCTCAAAGTTCTGCTGCGGCACTTTGAAACGCACTGCTCAAACCCCTGTATGATTTCATAACGGCCTTTTACGACCAAATAAAAAAACAGGTAAATAATGATATACTTATAATC
>DATCLI010000088.1:0-4420 GCA_036563955.1 Clostridia bacterium
CAACATAATTATCTAAAATTATGCAAAATATAAAAATATTATAACATCAAGTGACATCATCTCGTCAAATATTCTTTTTCTATATTATGCATTGCTGCTGCAATCATATCGGCAGTAATAAAATTAAACGGAACTTTCCGCATCATGGGATCATTATAGGTTTTCTCAGCCACAGCCTTTACCGTATCTTCAGTATATGGAAGCCCCAATTCATTAAAAGACGGAGTAAAACCTATCTTTCTGAAAAATTCAGCGGTTCCGGTTTTCATATTCTGCTGCGCACCAAGCAGCGTGAGCTGCACATAAATCCCATAACCAACCTTATATCCATGGAGAATATGATGACTTTCCGCAAGCACGGTCAGCCCATTGTGTATGGAATGGGCAATACCGTTACGCACCGCCTTAATGCCCAAACTTTGGATCATGCCGGCAAAAAAGATATTCAAATTAATAACAGTGATAAGCGCTTCGCTTACCTTTCGTTCCTTTACGGAAGCGATAGCCTCCGCGGCATTGTTTTGCATTTCCTCAAAAAGCATGGCAGCAACACGCAACGCGCATTCATCAAAAATATCCGCAATATCTTTGCTGCCGATTATTGATGCGCTGCCTTCATACCATTTTGCGATTGCGTCCAGAATTCCTGATTTTAAATATTCAACCGGCGCATTTGCTATAACAGCAGGATCAACTATAACCATATCCGGTGTTGCAGGAAAAAAGACATCCTGCTTGTATATGCCATTTTCGTGGTAAAGCACTGACATGGGAGTAACAGCGGCACAGGTTGCTGCAATTGTCGGAATGCACACCACGGGTATTCCAAGGTTATAAGCGGCAATTTTTGCAGCGTCTATAGCCTTGCCGCCTCCCACTCCTACCATTACCTCAGCGCCGCAATTTCTGGCATTTTCCATAATGCTGTCTATTTGCGAATCGCACACCTCACCGCGAAATACATACTCCTGCCAGGTTAAACCGGCATTATTCAGGGATGTATGAAAAGAATCCCCCAATGACGCCAGCGCCCTGACCCCTCCTACAATTTGAGCTGTCTTGCCATATCTCGAAATATAGTCTCCCGACTCTTTCAGTGCGTCTCGTGAAATGATATAATTTGCGGGTGATGACTTAATAATGCTTTTATTCCTGACTTCAGTATAAAACACGACTCTATCTCCTTTATCTTTGTATTGCATAAATACACCTTCACCCTATCCTTTTACTGCTCCGCTTGTAATACCGCTTATGATATATTTTTGGAAAAACATGAAAATCAATACCGGCGGCAGCATACCTATCAGTGCGGCAGCGCCGACAATATTCCAAAGAACGGTCGTATCACTCATATAACTGTATAATCGCAATGTAAGGGTTTTTATCTCCGGGCTTGTTAATAAAAACAGAGGAATTACAAATTCATTATATGAGTTTATAAAAGTAAATATTGCGCTTACGGCTATGGCAGGCAAACTTATTGGCACGATAATACGGACCAGAAGCATGGTAAAGTTTATCCCATCGATATAGGCTGCTTCCTCAATAGCATACGGAATAGTTTTAAAAAATCCCATCAATAGCATTACCGTTAATGCAATATTGACACCTGTAAAGGTGAATACCAAAGAAAAACGATTATCCAATAAATCAAAATTATTGTAGATAGAATACAGTGACGGTAAAAGCACTATTCCCGAGATCATTTGTGTCAGAAGCAACCCAAAGACAACCGGGGATTTACCTTTAAAATTGTAACGGGCGCATATATACGCAACCGGTATGGAGACAAATAATGTAAAACAAATCGTCATAATCGCATATAAAAAGCTGTTAAGCATATAAGGTGCAATGTTTTTAAAAGCAGCCGCATAATTACCAATATCGAAATAATGCGGAAACAATTGCGGTGACAATAAGTTTGAATAAGGAGTCAAGCTGACAATAATACATGCATATATGGGACTAACGGAAAAAATAATGATAAGCGCCTTGAAAAATATATCAAGCACTTTGAAACCAATTGATGCCTTTCTCATTCCGTTTCACCCCCCTTGTTAAAGAGTCTCCAATATAACAATGTAATAAAAAAGAGAATGATGATTGCAACTAAAGATAACACTGCTGCCCCACCACTGTCATTCATATAAATCGACTTTTTATAAATTTGAACAGCGATAATATTAGTTGCATCAGCAGGTCCGCCGCCTGTCATCGTAAAAATAATATCAAAGACTAAAAAAGTCCATACAGTTAATATAATCAGCGTAGTTGAAGTGATGGATACAAGCTGCGGAAGCGTTACATACAGTAATTTATGAACAGGCTTTGCTCCATCCACTTCCGCAGCTTCATACAGTTCCGCGGGAATAGAACGGATAGCGGCGTAATATGAGATAAAGGCAAATGGCATAGCACGCCAGATACGAGCTACTATAACTGATCCCATCGCATTGTCATATGACAAAAATGAAATTGGTTTTTCGATAATACCCAACTTAACCATTGCAATATTGAGCAATCCGAAATTAGGTTGATACATAAGTGTCCAGGCAGTCGCTACAATAACAAGCGGTATGGTATAAGGCAAAATGCAGGCAGTTATCATCAGTTTTTTCCCTGCAGTGTCTTTTTGAAAGAGCAGGGCGGCTGTCAGTCCGAGTACAGTAGCGGGAATAATTGAGCCCATGGTCCAGATTAAAGTTTTCCAGATTAGCTTTGGCAATTCAGGGGCAACTCGTGTAAAATTATCAAATCCAACAAATACTTTTTCGCTGCCTACTGATTTCGTAAAAGCAGAATAGAAAATATTGCATATAGGTATGAGGTATATGATAACAATTATTGCGGAAGGCAAAATGAACCATGGATATATACACTTGCCTTTTGTATTCATAACCGTACTATCCCCCTTGGTTTTCCGGATTAGACTCCCGCAAAACACTCTGTCTTGCGGGAATCCAAATCCAAATAGTGATTCTACTCAATTCCAGCCTGCCGATTTAGTTTATTGGTTGCTTCCTCACAAAGATCCAGTGCAGTCTGCGCATCGATTTTACCCATGAAAAGCTGCTGCCAGACCGCTTCAAATTCATCAAAGAAAGCATTAGGAGTAGGATGGTTCGCTCCTATCTGAACAAAGAGGTTATAATTATTAATGACCTCAGAGAAGGTATCCCAAAAACCATATTGAAAGTTAGACTGTTTTTTCTCATACTCAAGTAACGGTGCATTACCGTAAGCAGTATGATGGAGATAAACCTGTTCCTCAGAAGCAAAGAAATTAACAACCCGGGCAGCTTCAGAAGCAACAGATTTCCGCGTAATGACCCAACCATTAGTATTCACCCATGCATTTTTGCCTTTTCCGGCTGACGGAATGGGCATAACACCGATCACGCTCTGATCCAGATTTTCACCGAAAGCGGCTTGAAGATCAGGCACAGTCCAGGAGCTATCGATATGCATGGCAACCTTGCCATCACGAAGCATTGGTCTTAATTCACCACGACCGTAGTTTTCAATACCATCCTGAGCGTATTGAAGAAGATTTTCAACCATTTTTATCGCTTCAAGGCCTTCAGGCGTATTGAAAAGAGGTTGATTCTTTTCATCCATCCAAGGCTTTCCGGTATAGGAATGATAAAAATTAGCGACAAACGCATTGATCTGCAGAAGCCCTGGTTTTCCCTGAAATCCCAGCGCAGGAATACCGGTCTTTTCATAGATCTGCTTACAGGCGGCAGCAAATTCATCCCATGTTTCAAGCCGTTTATTAGGATCCAGTCCTGCCTGCTCAAAGATATCCTTTCGGTAGAATACCATTCCAGGATCAACAGACTGGGCAAGATACAACAATTTCCCATCCATACGTCCGATTTCAAGTACACTCTTTGGATAAAGAGAAAGAATCTTGGGATCCATATATTCTTCAAGGTTAACCAGTTTATCCGCTATCGCTGAATCTTTAAGCTGGTTGTCGTACCAGAATATAACTTCCGGCTGTGTATCCGAGGCCATCATGGTTGGATATGTAGTTACCCATCCACCCCAGCCTTCGTAAATAAATTTCAGCTCAATATCGGGATTATCGGCATTAAAAGTTTCAATTGCCTGCTCCGACCACTTTCTTACCTTGGTTTCGTCACCCGGGCGAAGAGCAGTAATAACGGTTTTGCTTCCGGAAGATCCTTGCGCGGGTGGTGTTGCCGCTTGAGTTGGCGATTTAGCGGAAGACTCCGTATCGGTTTTGGTACAGCCGACGAGCATGGTGAATAACATGACTACACACATGAAAATAATGCAACTCTTTTTCATTTTTATATCCCCTTTCTTAATATAAAATTTAATAGTGTCAAAGGTTCTGAATGAATCCTAACTTAAACCATTTATTTCACCAACATCCTCCAGTAACCTATGT
>DATCLI010000089.1:0-3467 GCA_036563955.1 Clostridia bacterium
GTGTAAGCGTATGGATTTAAAAGAGATACTGAAAAATTTCGATTTTGAAACCGAAAAAATTGAAGCTTTAAAGGTTAAAGCTGAAAAAGGCTTTGATAAGTACGGCGTTTACCCGAATTCGATAAACCGGGTTGGAAACGCTTTTGTTATGATACTGCGCGGAGATACCGAAAAGAAGCTTGTATGCATAGGCGACGACGAAAGGCTGGCCGGTTTGGACGGAACAACTGTGCCTTTGGAAAGCGGCAGTGCAAAGGTTTGTTCCGTGACAAACGGGAACTGCCGAATAATCCGCGATATTTTCCCGTTCATGCATCCTGTCGTGCATAAGGGGAAAAAGGTTACAATAGGGTTAGGAGACCGGCTCGGTCTTGCTTCGCCGGGGCATATCCGGACCATCTCGGATCTTGACGTATTCCCCGTATTGGCGCAGCAATCGATAAGGGAACTAAACCTTACCGGCAGAACGTATGATGATGTTATATCGGCAGCCGCATGGGCGGTTTTCCAGGAGGGTTATAAAAAAGGATACGGCGCCGACGGCGACCATTTGAAAACCGCTGAAGAAGTTAAGATGGCGCTCGATATCGGTATGACGATGATTACGCTTGACTGTTCGGACCATATTGATAATGGCGCCGCAAATGAAAGCGTACGGGAATTAGCTGAAAAATACAATAAATTGCCGGAAGAATCCCGCAAAAATTGGGAGAAAAAATATTCGAACAGGGAAATTATGCTCAATGGTTTCAAATACAGCATAACCGACGAGGATATCGTCAGAGCGGCATGCGTGTATGGAAATGCAATTAACCATACTCTCGACATATACCATAATATAATTGCAAATTGCGGAAGAGCGATTGATTTTGAAATGTCGATAGATGAAACTCTTACATCAACGACTCCTTTTTCGCATTACTTTGTCGCGTCGGAACTGTGTGACGCGGGTGTTGATATTACAAGCCTTGCTCCCAGATTTTGCGGAGAGTTCCAGAAGGGCATAGACTACCGCGGTGAAATCGGGCAGTTTACCGAGGAATTCTCAATACACGCAGCGATAGCAGATTATTTTGGATATAAAATAAGTGTGCATTCGGGCAGCGATAAATTCCTGGTGTTCCCTGTAATAGGGGAAAAAACCGGAGGCAAATTTCATATTAAGACTGCGGGCACAAACTGGCTCGAAGCCGTCAGGGTTACCGCCAGATATAATCCCGGCTTATACAGAAGAATGCATGCGTTTGCGCTCGAACATCTTGACGAGGCAAAAAAATATTACCACATCAGCGCGAAAACCGAAAATATACCGCAGCTTGGCAGCTTAAGCGATTCCGAACTGGTAAGCCTTATGGATAAAGATGACTCAAGGCAGTTAATGCATATTACGTACGGTCTGCTGCTTCAGGCAAAAGACGGGAACGGGAAAACGCTGTTCAAAGACGAGTTGTATGAGTTCCTTTACAGGTACGAAAATGAATACAATGCGGCGTTAATAAAGCATATTGGCAGGCATCTTAAAGCACTTGGACTGTAACGCTATTCTGATGTTCAGTTTTAGAGAACTATTTCACAATAGACTGATTCATATCGAATAAACAGCGGGTGGTTAACGGGTCGAGACATCGCTGCCGCGTTCTGGTTGGTATGCGGCACTGATTCGGGTGTTTTCGTTGACGCTGGGCGACATGCTCCAACGCCCCTCTGCTAACAGGCATCTGTGAAGCGGGTTAATGAGAGACCCGGGATATGGAGACCCCTCAGCAAAAATAAAAAGGACCCAAAGCGTGTTGACGGTATGTGCTTTGTCGCCCAAGGAAGCGAAACACCCGAAGCAGGACCCGCGGAAATTACTATTCAGACTTTATTTATTAACTTCAGTAACTGCAATTTCGTTATAGCCTAAACTCTTATTGCATAAAAAGACCGGTTATGTTAAAATAACGGCGACAAATAAAAATGGAAAAAATCAAAAATACCACGAAGGTATTTGCTTCTCCAGAAGGAGGCAGTATATTCGTGGTTTGTTTTTTTGGAGGGGGATTTGTGAAAAGAGAAACAACAAAAAAAATGATACTGTCGGCTTTATTTATTGCGCTTGGACTTGTGCTTCCGTTTTTAACCGGGCAGATTCCTCAAATTGGCTCAATGCTGCTGCCTATGCATATTCCGATTCTGTTATGCGGGTTTGTATGCGGAGCCCCCTTTGGCTTGGCTGCAGGCTTTATTACACCGTTGTTAAGAAGCTTGATATTTGGAATGCCGCCAATGATGCCAACGGCCGTCGCGATGGCCTTTGAGCTCGCAGCGTATGGTTTTGTTTCAGGTTTTATGTATAAGCTTCTTCCAAAGAGAAAAC
This sequence comes from Clostridia bacterium, assembly GCA_036563955.1. GTDB lineage: Bacteria > Bacillota > Clostridia > DSM-8532 > DSM-8532 > DTU069. Next base: position 2,360 of record DATCLI010000089.1, read on the forward strand.
TTTTTGTTTATGCAAGCTTGATTATCTCAATGATCTGCGGAAGAATTATATGGGGAATTGTGAGCTTTTTCCTTTACGGTCTTGGAGGTACCGCGTTCACGTGGCAGATTTTCGCCGCCGGAGCCTTTATAAATGCCATACCGGGTATTATTTTGCAAATAGTGATAATTCCCCTGATTATTTTCGCACTGGAAAAAAGCAGCCTTATCGAAAGCGAGTAGCAGGGCGTATATGAAGGATATATTGTTGGAGCATTACAAGCGGCGTCCCCGGATGCGTATCCGCGATATTGTGAAGTTGATATACCAAAGTGAATTTGCCGGAGGCCATTTGGTAAAAAATAAAGAAGACAGTTTACGGCGCTTGAAGGACGAAATCGGGCAGTTGGGCAAATCCGGAAGTTTTGAGCCGAAAAACGGCGGCTTGTTTGAAGATATAGGCAGTGGGTTATGCAGGCTCAATCTTGACAGGTTAAGCGGAACAGGCATAAGCATTGAGACCGTGAACAAGTTTTTTGTTAATACGGCAAACTCCGTATCCGGAAGCATTTCACGGTTTGAAGAAAAACTCGGCATATTAAGGCAGTGCTGCATAGACCGGGAACTTCCATTCCCTGTTGATGAGCTTGATATGTTCGTGAGCGGATACAGGGAAAACGGATACCCGGCCGTCGGGCACAGTGAAGAATACCGCCGGGAATATTCGCCGTCTTATCGAATTGTCAAAGCAGAGTATTGTAAATTTTTCAGCGTGTTTTCGTCAATTGATGCTTTAATGCGCACGCGCGGAAGCGTCAATGTTGCGGTTGACGGCTGCAGCGGTTCCGGAAAGAGTACATTTGCGTCATTACTGGCCGGTGTTTATGACTGCAATGTGTTTCATACCGATCATTTCTTCCTTACGCCGGATATACGCACAGAGGAGCGACTAAATGAAACAGGCGGGAATTTCGATTACGAGAGGTTCAAAGAAGAGGTTATAAACGGAATAATGTCCGGGCGTGTATTCTCGTACCGCGTTTATAACTGCTCGAAAAAGACGTTTGACCGCATGGTCGAGGTTCACCCAAAAAGCCTTAACATAATAGAAGGCTGTTACAGTATGCACC
>DATCLI010000090.1:0-8357 GCA_036563955.1 Clostridia bacterium
TAATATATCTATAAAATATACAATACAGGAGGTCATTTTTATGAAAAAAGCACTAAGCTTTACTCTGGTTCTTATTTTAATCCTCTCTGCAGCGGCGTGTGCGACACCGGGTACTTCAACTCCGCCGGCCGGCAGCACCACAGCCCCTCAGTCAGGAACACAGGATACCGCGCCTGAAAAAATTGATATGAGAATTATGTGGTGGGGGTCACAGACCAGGCATGACAGAACAATGGCTGTGCTTGAACTGTACACGAAAAAAAATCCTCATATTACCTTTAAGCCTGAGTTTATGGGAAGCTCGGACTACTGGCAGAAATTAAACACCCTCGTTGCTGCTAATGACGTTCCGGATGTATTTCAGATTGGAAACAATTTCTTAACCTATTATTCCGCAATTGAACCCCTCGACGAATATACGAAAAATGGCCTGATTGACGTTTCCGACACAAATGAAAACTTTTTGTCTACCACCAGAATCAATGGGGAACTGCTTGGAATCTCCCTCGGAACAAACTCCCTTGCCCTGGTTTATGACCCTGCAATCTTTGATCAGGCAGGCGTCAGCTACCCGACTACAGACTGGACCTGGGATGAATTTATTGATGCCTGCAATACAATAAAGGAAAAGACAGGCTTGTTTGGCAGCAGTACGTTTAACGACTTTTTCATCGGATGCGTCATATCGATACCGCAGTATGGAACGAATGAAACCATTTACAACAGTGATGTAACGGATTTGGGATACAAAGACGATCAGTTCTTTGCCAATTATCTTCAGATGAAATATGATCTGACGAAGGCCGGTTCATACCCGACACCTGGAGAATTGGCAGAGATTAAGGACATTGAAGGCGATTTCATTGTAACGGGAAAAGCGGCGATGACATGGGTTCACAGCAATCAGCTTGTTGCGCTCATGAATGCGGCAAATCGTCCTCTGAATATTACTGTTCCCCCAAAAAGAACGAAGGACGGCCCCTCCGGCTTGTGCATACGTTCATCGCAGGCTATGAGCATATACAATAAATCGAAGTACAAAGAGGAAGGCGCCAAGTTTATAAGCTTCTTTGTAAACGATGTTGAGGCAAACCTGATTCTTGCCGGTGAGCGCGGTGTTCCCATTATGAGCAAGGTCCGTTCCGCTATTGCGGAAAAAGCCGATGAAACAAACAGGAAAATGTACGAGTTCGTCGATTTGGCGGGCCGGCTCGCCAGCAATCCTCCGCCTGTTGAACCTGCCGCCCAGATTGAAATTGAAGATATAATAAAAAGAGTAGACGAACAGGTTATTTTCGAACAAATCACTCCTCTTGAAGGCGCGCAAATGATGAGAAAATTAGTAGTGGAAGCACTTCAGAGGACAAACTGAATGAAGGGGTTTAACCCATAAATTTAGAGAATTTCGAAGGCTTTAGGCAGATGCAAATTAGCCTGAAGCCTTACCTTATTATTTATTCACCATCTTGTAAACTGGTTGAAAATTTTTCAAGGGTGGGTTACTTATGAAAAGAACTCCGAAACATAAAAACGCTGAATACCTGATGACAGGAAGTCTGTCACGGTTTGTGAACAACCAGAATGTGGCGGGATATGTATTTATTCTTCCATGGGTGATTGGATTTTTCGTATTTACAATTATCCCTATCTTTAGTTCACTATATCTCTCCTTTACTACCTATAACCTTACTTCAAGTCCGAAATGGACGGGATTGCAAAACTACGACAGAATGTTTACGGATGATCCTTTGTTTTACAAATCCATCATGGTTACTTTATATTATGTTGTTTTTGCTGTCCCACTAAAGGTAGGATTTGCCCTCATGGTTGCTTTTTTACTGCATCGTAAAAGCAGAGCGGCAAATCTCTACCGCTCCGTTTTTTATCTGCCGTCATTAATTGGCGGAAGCGTTGCTGTTTCTTTAGTTTGGAAGGATATTTTCAGCATCCATGGAGCAATAAATTCTCTTCTTAATATAATTGGAATTAAAGGTGTTCAATGGCTGGGGGACCCAAGGTACGCTATTTGGACTCTTATTGCCATGACCGTCTGGCAATTTGGTTCGTCCATGATAATATTCGCCGCGGGTTTGAAGCAAATTCCCGATATGTACTACGAAGCAGCCCGGATAGACGGTGCAAGCCGGTTTCAATCCTTTATATATATCACGCTTCCAGCCTTGTCTCCAATTATATTTTTCAATCTTGTGATGCAGATGATTTCCGGCTTCATGACCTTTACGCAGGCATTTTTGATAACATTGGGCGGTCCTCTTGACAGTACCCTGTTTTTTGCGCTTTATCTTTACAGGCGTGCTTTTGCGTATTTTGACATGGGTTATGCCAGCTCAATGGCGTGGGTACTGCTAATCATTATCGCAGCAGTAACCGCCCTGATATTCAAGTCGTCAAAATACTGGGTATATTATGAATCAAAGGAGAAATAGAAATGGAAACAAAATTAAAAAATATGTTTGCACCCTTTCTTTATCATATATTTGTGGTCTCTTTTGCATTTGCCATGGTGTACCCTGTTTTATGGATGATTTTCGGTTCCTTCAAAACGAGTACGCAGATTCTCAATGAGTCCTACAAGCTTCTCCCATCTTCCTTTGAGCTGAACAATTACGTCTCCGGCTGGAGAGGATTTGGCGGAATTTCTTTTTCCACTTTTTTTAAAAACTCGTTTTTTGTTACTACCATTGCAACTTTAGGAGTAACCATATCATCCGCAATGGTGGCTTATGGGTTTGCGAGAATCCGGTTCAAGGGAAGAAAGGTCATCTTTGCATGCATGATGGCTACCCTGATGCTTCCGTCGCAGATACTGCTTATACCGCAGTATATTCTTTTTCAAAAGCTGAAATGGATTAACACATATAAACCGTTAATTGTGCCTTCATTTTTTGGCAGTGCGTTTTTTATTTTTATGATAATGCAGTTTATTCAGAGTCTTCCGAAGGAACTGGACGAAGCGGCGATCATTGACGGATGCACGAGATACGGTATTTTTGCAAGGATTGTACTGCCGTTGATCGGACCTGCCATTATAACAACCGTAATTATTAATTTTTACTGGAAATGGGATGATTTCCTTGGACCGCTGTTATATCTGAGCAGACCGGAAAAGTATACCGTTTCTCTGGCTATTAAGGCTTTTTCCGATGCAACTTCGACAACAGATTATGGAGCTATGTTTGCCATGTCCACCCTTTCACTGCTGCCTGTATTTTTTATATTTCTTTTCTTTAACAAGTATTTGATTGAAGGAGTAAGCACCACAGGGTTAAAAGGATAACGAAACAATGACTGGCTTACTATAATCCTGTAAAAATAACCACACCCGTTACCGGAATCATAGATTTCGAACGGGTACCCGAAAACATTGTATCATGAATTTATACAGCCGATGCCCGGCTGTTTAAATTCATGATATAATAAAACAGATGCCTGAGTCAGGGGGGTTGTATAAGGGTGAAGACAGGAAATTTACAGATAAAAATGGGCACCGGGTTTTCTGCTGTTTTGGTTTTTGAAGCCATTCTTATCTGTATTGTCTCCTTTATTTCAATAAACCTGTTTTATCAAAGGCATACCGAACTTTTATACAATGAATCGGCGGAAGTACTGAACCTGTACTTTACCAGGGTGGAGGACCGCTTAAGGGAAGTGGAAAACCTGTCGTTCAGCATTCTCTCCGACCTTACCATTCAGGAACATTTTAACAACATTAACCAATATGGAGATTCATACGGAGGATATATGGCGCAGCAGGAAGCAAAAAACAAGCTGCTATACAAGCTTTTCCTCATTGAAGGTATCGACTCCATCGAATACATAACGAACACGAATCAAATAATCAGTGCGGGATATGCCGCAGCTTCCCACACATGGGATGAAATGAACGCCATAAAGGAAATCGCATACAGAACGTATGGCACAGGCACATGGGAAACAAACCTTTCGGGCAAGGGAAGCGTATCATTTGTAAGGCTCATACGGGATATTACGAAGACCGGCTTCAAACCGCTTGGGACTTTAGTCATTAACATAAATGTAGATAATTTCATGTCCTATTCTTCCGTTATTTCGTCTAAATTTCATTCAAATATACTGATTATGGCCGGCAGCGATTTAATTTATTCCGCAGGACAGCATCCGGTCAATGTAAATATGCTTTCGGAAGATGATTATTCTCCCTACCGTATTAAGGCGATTGACGGAATCAATTTCTTTATAACCGAAAGAAAAACAGATTACGTTGACTGGAGATTCATAAGCATGATACGCTGTGATGAACTCCTTTCGGATATAAACAATTTGAAAACATTTGTTTTTATAATTTTCATTCTCTCGGTTATTGTTTCAATAGGTATCGGTTTCAAATTCGCAGGCTTAATTACGAGGACGCTGGTTCGTTTGTCCGGAGCAATGAAACATGTGGAAAGGGATGATTATGATGTGGTTCTGTCAGAACCGCACGGAAAACTGGTAATAGACGAAGTGCTTCAGCTTCAGAATGAATTCAACATTATGGCGAAGCGTATTGATTTTCTAATTAATGATGTACTGAAAAAAGAGATAAAAATCAGGGAATTTCAGTATAAAATGCTGCAGCAGCAAATTAATCCGCATTTTTTATATAACACGCTGGACACAATCTATTGGATGGCAAAGGGAGTTGGTTCCGAGAAAATATCAAATATGGTAAGGTCGCTGAGTGATATGTTCAGGGGCTCTCTGGAACATGATGACATAATCAGCCTTAAAGATGAAGCCAGGATTTTACAGGATTACATTACGGTTCAAAAGTTAAGGTTTGAGGAAAGGCTGGATTTCAGCATGGAAATCGACGAAAGATACTTAAATCTGCTCATTCCGAAGATTACACTGCAGCCCATTGTAGAAAATTCCATCAATTACAGCCTTGAAAAATATGAAGGCGTTTGCCGCATTCGTGTAAAATGCCGTGAAAACGGAGATATTGTTGAAATCGACGTGAGCGATAATGGACCAGGAATGGAGGAAGAATTTATTCGAAGGTTGATGAGCGGCCAAAGTAAGCCCAGAAAAACCGGCATAGGGCTGAAAAATATAGATGAGCGGCTAAAGCTCCTTTATGGGCATGGGTATGGGATTTGCATTCAAAGCAGCCTGGGAAGCGGAACAACCGTAACTATCAGGATTCCAAAATCTGATCATGTGCCGGCCTGACGATTGGGGGTGGTTTTATATATACCCTGTTAATAGCTGATGATGAACGGGAAATACGGGAAGGAATTTCAAAGGCGGTCTGCTGGTCTGATATCGGCGTAGGCAGAATCCTCCTTGCCAGAAACGGAAAAGAGGCATATGACATCATAATGAGGGAACATCCGGATATTGTCCTTACTGATATTATTATGCCTGTACTTACAGGAATCGAACTAATGGAAAGCGTCAAAAGAAGTATGCCCAGAATCCAATTCATCATATTATCCGGATACAATGATTTTAATTACGCACAGAAAGCGATTCAGAACGAAGTGAAGCAGTACCTTCTTAAACCGTGCGATGCTGACAGCATTAAGAAAAGTGTCCAGGAAGCGGTTTTCCGCATTCAGGCGATTGAGAGCAATGAACGTTTTATCAATTCAATAAAGGAAAACGTTGAAAAGCTTCTTCCGCAGGCAAAGGAACAATTTTTCCGTGATCTTGTGCAAGGACTGCCGTACAGTCATAACCTCGACTCATACAAAAAGCTTTTTCAGATAAATGATGGTCCATACAGACTGCTGCTTTTTAAAACAGGCGAACAGGATTATATGAAGCTGATGACACTGAAAAGCCTCGTTGAGCAGAATTTCGGCGCGGAAAGTACTGCCTTTTGCATAATTATTAACACTAATGTTATCCTTTTAACGCCGCTTACGGATTTCAACAGACTGACCGAGTTTATTGAAATGATTCAAAGCCAGTGCTGCTCCAGTTTTCACATTGATGTGACAGTTGCTGTCAGCAGCGAAGGGTTTTTTGAGGACGCACCAAAGCTTTACATGGAAGTAAGAGATATAATCAAATTTGAATTTTATCTGGGAGAGGGCAGAATTATCACAAAGGATGATGTTAATGTATTCAGAACTGACTATGCACCGGACATAACTACCCGGACTGAAGAACTTTCCGCTGCGATACGCAGCGGAAACATAGATCTGGTTAAGTCCATTATAACGGACATTTTTAACTCGTACCGGATGAACGGATTTGACATTACCAGGGTCAGAGCCTGCGGAATCGAACTGTATATTCTTGTAATCAAGCATTGTGAGGACTGCGAGATCAGCGCCCTGATAAAAAATATTACAAAAATCAACGAGTGCAATACAATATCCGAAATAAGACAATTTATCCTTGATACGGCGGTTAAATTGGCAAGGAACACATACGAATCAGTTATCAGCAGCCACAATAAAGTAATTAAAAAGGTTATCCGGTACGTGCAGGAGCATATGGATGATGAAAACCTTACACTCCAGCTTATCGCATCCGAAATATTATACCTTAACGTCGATTACCTTGGAAAACTGTTTAAAAATGAAACCGGAATGAAATTTTCCAGCTATCTGTTAAAGGTCAGGATGGAAAAGGCAAAGGAGATGATAAGGGCTTCGACGAACGACATAAAAATATACGAAGTTGCGCAGGCGACAGGCTTTTCCAACAATCCATCCTACTTCAGCCAGATATTTAAAAAATATACCGGTTATTTGCCAAAAGACTATAGACAGAAGGATAATTAATTTTTGAAGTACTAACCGTTCGCTCAAGCATTTGAACTTTTAATAAGATATCCGGTAAAAAACAATTTATACAAAGTATTTCTTGCTGCTGTCTGTTAGAATCAACACGTAATCCGGACAGGAATTTTTATTCTCAGGCGGTGTAAATTCCATTATTCCTTTGTTATCATATTCCCCGGCTTTTTGCATCTCGCCGGTTTTAGGGTCAAACCACCATGCATATACCCTGTCTCCCGTTATCTTTCCCATATTCAGGCGGATACTGCGCCCGGTAAAGGTATAAACAAAAAGGTAACTTTGACCTCTTGTCGCCAGTAAGCGGTCATATTTTTCGCCGACATCTCCCGCAATTAAAGATTGATCCGGCACCCTTTCAAAATAGGGAACCGACAGCATTAAATCTTTTAAATGATGCATCTGTTTTGCACCTTCTGCATCTAAAGCATCATACCAATATTCGCGTACACTGTAACTCCCTTTTCCGCTGTCCGGTTTGTGCATCTGCATCACCGCATTATGGCCGTAAGTATGCCCGCATGAGCCTGCGAAAACGGACCAGTAAGCATATCTTCTTACATCGTCGGCATTCCAATACGGTTGTGCCGGGTCATGCAAACCTTGAGGAATACTTTCATAAGAAGGTTCTCCGTCCAAAGTGGGCTTGATTGGAATCTTTTGGTAATCGTTCATGACATAGCGCCAATTGTCCTGGCCTATATGCAGATTTTTATCCTCTTCCTCGTCGGCTCTCATTTTTTGACTGTATCTTCTATGACCGGACTGAAACATATTAAAATCAAGCCATTGAACATTATGAAACCAATAGGATGATTGTGTTCTTCCGAATGGATGGAAGGTCATTAAGGACTCCGGATTATGAGATTTTATTGTATTGCCTAAAGTATCCCATATGTCAAAGTTTTTATCGCCTTTAATGTCTCCTCCGAGAATCCAGATTACGTTTTTTCTGCTTCTAAAATGCTTCGCCAGCCAGGTGCCATATTCAACAACATTATCTTTATTCAGGTAACCTCTGTCCACAATACTTCCCCAAACCGGGAGCAATCCCATGTATAAACCTGCTTCTTCAGCCATATCCAATACTTTATCAATGTGATTCCAGTAGCTGTGTTCGTGATTTAAATCCGGGCTTTTGTTAACAAACGTATTTGTTATACTCTCATCATATAAAGCAGATTCTCCATATGCATTTGCATCTGTTATCTGGTGGATTATCACTGCCTGAATTACATTAAAACCTTTTTGCGCCCTGTTTTTTATGTACAGGGCCGTTTCATCAAGGTTAAGTTTCTGAAACAACATCCAGGCGGTGTCACCAAGCCAAAAGAAAGGTTTTCCGCTTTCATGCATCAAATATCTCTTATTCTCGGATAATAAAATTCTTTCCATAAATTCACCTCATATTAAGTTTGACTGACTTTCGAAAGGTATACCAGGAAGTTTTAAATTGTATTTTGATTTGTTTGCAAAGTCGGAGATTTAAACATTGTTTTTTTTAGTTAATTATTGCCGGCAAAATAAATACATTTATTATTCTTCTTAACAGAAGTTTATAAG
>DATCLI010000091.1:0-4632 GCA_036563955.1 Clostridia bacterium
GAATAATATTAAGCCTTTTAACCACAGCTTCTCCGTTAAAAGCATTTCACTCATGGAAAGCACGAGAATAGACGGAAAACTCACATACATACGTCTTTGCAGTGCAGCTCTCAGGAAAAATGAAACAAATTAGTTGTTATTGTTCACGAAAGGCGCCCGGATGAAAAAGAAAGTAATGGTGGGGATGAGCGGCGGCGTGGACAGTTCGGTTGCCGCCGCGGTATTAAAAAAAGAAGGCTATGACGTAATCGGTGTCACATTAAAATTGCAGCCTGATACAGAAAACGGCGATTGGAGCGATTTGACCTGCTGTTCGTTGGCCGCTGTTGAGGATGCAAGGCGGGTAGCTTCCAAACTGGACATACCGTATTATGTGCTGAATTTTCAGGATATTTTCGAATCCAGCGTTATCGAATATTTTGTAGCCGAATACGAGAAAGGACGCACGCCGAACCCATGCATTGCCTGCAACCGGTATATAAAATTCGACGCGCTTCTTAAAAAAGCAGAATCAATGGGAATCGACTATGTCGCTACAGGGCATTACGCGAGAATTGAATTCGATGAACTAAAGAACAGGTATCTGTTGAAAAAATCGGTTACAGGGAAAAAGGATCAAACCTATGTATTATACAATTTAACGCAGTACCAGCTGCAAAGAACGCTTATGCCGATCGGCAGGTACGACAAGGATACGGTGCGAGGTATTGCGAAGGAACTTGGCTTTGAGGTTGCAACCAAACCTGACAGTCAGGAAATCTGTTTTATACCCGATAATAATTATGCGGAGTTTATTTCGAATAAGTTAAGAAAACCCGCGTCAAGAGGCAAGTTTGTTGATATTAGCGGCAGAGTGCTCGGAGAACACAAAGGTCTCATACATTATACGGTGGGACAAAGAAAAGGCCTTGGTTTATCGCTCGGAAGGCCGATGTACGTAATAAAGATAGATGCCAAAAACAATACCGTTATCCTGGGTGAAGAAAAGGATGTGTATTCTGAAAGCCTGACAGCTTTTGATGTGAACTGGATCGCAATCGATTCTCTCGATAAACCGCTTTGTGTCAACGCTAAGATACGGTATTCGGCAAAGGAGTCGCCGTCGGTAATTTCTCCTGTTGAAGGAGGAAAAGTCAGGGTTGATTTTGATACTCCGCAGCGCGCCGTTACACCGGGACAATCGGTAGTATTTTATGACGGGGATGTTGTTGTCGGAGGCGGGATAATAGAATAGAAAAATTCTGAAAACGAATAAACCCGGCGGCCGTACCGGCAAATAAGTTGTGAGGTGAAAAGATGAAATTAACATTTTTAGGCGCAGCAAGGACCGTAACAGGTTCATGTTTTCTCATTGAAACAAGAAATTCGAGAATTCTTGTTGACTGCGGTTTATTCCAGGGGCGGTCGACGGAAGAAACTATGAATGAACAACCGCTGCCGGTTAAACCGTCAACGGTTGATTATGTCCTGTTAACTCACGCTCATATCGACCACAGCGGCAGAATCCCGTGGCTTTATACTAATGGTTTTAATGGAGAGGTTATTGCGGCTAAGGCTGCTGTTGATCTTTGCCGCCTTTTACTGCCGGACAGCGGCCATATACAGGAGTTTGAAGCTGAATGGAAGAACAGGAAGAGGATGCGTGCCGGAAGGGAACCTGTTAAGCCTTTGTACACGCTTGCAGCAGCACAGGAATCTTTAAAGCTTTTCAGAAGCGTCGATTATGATGAGGTAATTCAATTAAACAGCGATATAAGGGTTTGTTTCAAAAATTCCGGACATATGCTCGGCTCGGCCTTTATTGAAGTATGGATTCGTGAAAACGGAAAAGAAACAAAGGTTGTATTTTCCGGTGATATCGGGAATAAAAACATACCAATTCTTAAAGATCCTTCAATAATAGATGAAGCCGATTATCTCGTGATTGAATCTACATATGGGGATAAGCTGCATATAGACAACAGATCAAAGGCGGAAAAATTCCTCGAGATCGTGCTTGAAACCCTTGATAAGGGAGGCAATGTAATAATTCCTTCGTTTGCGGTGGGACGCACACAGGAAATAATTTATGAATTGAATAAGAAGGTAACGGACTTAGGAGAAAAAGTTGAACGCCTTATGCATGTGCCTGTGTATGTTGACAGCCCTCTTGCAATTAACGCCACCGAGGTCTACAGACAAAACCTCGACTGCTATGACGAGGAAGCCCGCTGGTATATTGAAAACGGAGATAACCCGCTGGATTTCCCAAATCTTCATTTTACGCATACTGCCGAAGAATCAAAGAAACTGAACAATATAAAAGGCGGCTGTATAATAATTTCGGCAAGCGGCATGTGTGAAGCGGGCCGGATTAAACACCACTTAAAACACAATCTTTGGCGGAGGGAGAGCACTATACTTTTTGTCGGGTACCAGGCCGAGGGAACACTTGGCCGTAAAATCCTTGACGGCGCTAAAAAAGCGCATATATTCGGAGAAGAAATCAGCGTAAACGCAAGGATTGAAATGATCGACGGATATTCAGGCCATGCCGACTGCGAGGGTTTAATCAACTGGATGCGTAATATGAAACAGTTTCCCAAACGGGTTTTTCTTGTCCATGGAGAAGAAAAAGCCCTTTATTCGCTTGCCGAAAGGGTAAAGGATGAATTCGGCGTCGAACCGATTATTCCATCAAGAGAAGAATCGTTTGTAATTACCGCCGAGCGTGAGGTAAGCCGGGGATTTGAAGAGGATGCGCAGGCTAAGTTCCGCTATCTTGCGATTGTAAGCCTTCTCGAGGATGTAAAGGAAGGCATAATGGATATGTCGGAGCTGCTTTTGGATGAGCTCAGGGAAGGTGTGGATGATACTAGGCTGAGCACAATCCAAAGGAAATTAAAGACCCTGCAGCTTGATATGGTAAGTTTGATTGAATAACCGATAAAACTTTGGATTCCGAAGGTTTTACAGACACATTTATCATTGACGGTACAGGGTTTTATATATTAATATTTAATTAACCCCGTTTGTATTGTTGTATAAGCCATGTTTGGCAAGCATAAGCTTGGAGAAAGGCAGCAATTAAATGGTTGATTCAAGCAGAAGAACAATAAAAAGGATAATTAGAGTTGCCTTAATAATCGTCGGCATTTATCTGTTACTCCGGCTTAGTTTATACTGCATTCCGTTTATTATTGCTTTTATTTTGTCAAGCCTTATAGAACCCATGATTAATTTCATGGAGAAAAAAATAAAAATACCCAGAAAAATTGGGACAGTGTTTTCTCTATTGTTGGTTTTCTCCATACTTGGAACAATACTTGGTTTAATTATATCAAGACTGGTAAAGGAAATCGTAAATGTATACAATCAAATAAACGAAATATTCGGAAGCCTGCAGTTTTTCTTTGACGCAATAATCGAACGCGTAAATAACATATATATTGCACTTCCAAAAACAATCAGTGATACGATTGACGAATATTTTGCAAGCGCCGCAAGCAATGTACAACAGTGGCTGGCGCCGCTGGTTTCGAAGATCACGGGGTTTACTCTGAGCTTGCCGCAGGCGCTGGTTTTTATAGTTGTAACTGTCCTTGCAACGTATTTTATGGCAAGCGATAAACATAAAATAAATATGTTCCTTGACAGGCAATTTCCCGTGCAGTGGATGGAGAGAGCGCGGGAAGTGTTTAATAAGCTGTTTTCCGCACTGTTTGGGTGGCTCAGGGCACAGATTATTCTTATGTCGGTGACCTTTACCGAATTAACGATAGCGTTTCTTATTATGAGAATTGAAAATGCTTTGTTATTTTCGCTGCTTATCGCTGTAATCGACGCGCTTCCGGTGTTTGGTGTCGGCACAGTACTTATTCCATGGGGCATTATTGAAATTATTGCGGGAAGTTATCAGCGCGGATTTTCGCTTTTGCTGCTGTATATAATAGCTCTTGTGGTACGCCAGTTAATTGAACCGAAGATTATTGGACAGCAAATTGGAATTCATCCGCTTCTGACACTTTTTGCGATGTATACCGGCCTTCAGCTTCTCGGTGTTATAGGAATGGTTGTAGGCCCTGTGCTGATGGTAATATTAAAGAGTGTTCTTGAGGCGCTTCTCAGCAACGAGCCTTTTACAAACTGGCTGCGCAGAACATTTGGGTACACTGTTAAGCCTGTTGAAAAAAGCACCGAGAAACCGGTAAAGGCAGTTAAAAAATAAGTTAATATTAGTTTCCTATTGACAACGTTTACAAGGTTATCAATGTAATCAGCAATTATCCTTTATATGCTATAGCATCAAGTTGAAATAGAAGTCCTTCTTGCTCCCCGTGATGAGCAAATTCTGTCTGAATTGATTTCCTAGCCGGATACTTTCCTTTAAATCTTTCTTTGATTACCTTTTCCATTAAGGGAATATTCCAGATATCCCTAAATAAGCAATCAATTTTAACGACTGATTCTAAAGATAGGCCTATTGATTCCAAACGTTTGCTCAAATGATCAAAAAAACTTTTACTCTTTAAAATTTAGAATCATGGATGATTACCTGGTCGGTGAGTTTGTTTAGCTTAGTGTCAATATCATCAAACCGCTTGTCATGATCCTGGAGTTTTTCAAAGATCCGATTTTTGATGTCAAGAAGAG
>DATCLI010000092.1:0-1835 GCA_036563955.1 Clostridia bacterium
AATGACGAACTGAGAAAAGTGAATATTAAAAGGAATTATATTAACCATGCCGAAGGCTCGGTTTTGATTGAATTCGGCATGACGAAAGTTGTATGCACGGCTTCGGTCGACGATAAGGTTCCGCCGTTCAGGAAAGGTACCGGGGAAGGATGGGTAACGGCCGAGTACAGCATGCTGCCGAGATCAACTCAGGTAAGGAATGTCAGGGACATATCCAAGTTAAGGATAAACGGCAGGGCAAATGAAATACAGCGCCTTATCGGCCGCTCGCTCCGTTCGGTAATGGATTTTAAGGTTCTCGGCGAGCGAACCATAATTATCGACTGCGATGTTATTCAAGCCGACGGCGGCACGCGTACCGCATCGATAACAGGCGGTTTTATCGCCCTTATGGACGCTTGCAGTTACCTTGTCGATAAAAAAATTATATCCGAAATACCGATTAAAGATTTTGTTGCCGCCATAAGCTGCGGACAGGTTAATGGACAGGTAATGCTTGATTTGTGTTATGAGGAAGATTCAAACGCTACGGTTGATATGAATGTTGTTATGACCGATTCAGGCAAACTGATCGAAATTCAGGCAACCGGAGAATTATCCCCTTTTACAAGGGAATCGATGGAAAGTATGCTTAATATGGCTGAAAAAGGGATAAAGGAGCTTATATCGATACAAAAAAGCGTTTTGCTCGAAGGGTTTAAATAAACGGATACTTGATATTAATAATACAACAGACAGTATTTATTAACGGTATTGGTCGAAAGAATAATGAAACAGAAACTGATTGTTGCTTCAAAGAATGATGGCAAAATAAAAGAAATAAAAAAAATACTTGATGGACTGCCGTTTGAAATAATATCAATGAAGGAAGCGGGTCTTGATCAGGATATTAAAGAAAGCGGCATTTGTTTTGAAGAAAATGCAATGCTGAAAGCGCAGGCCATTTTTAATCTTACGAATAATATGGTTATTGCGGATGACAGCGGGCTTGAAATTGATTTCTTAAACGGCGCTCCCGGAATTTTTACTTCGCGTTTTGCCGGTGAATCAACCGATCAGGGTGAAAAAAACAAAAAAATAATATATCTGTTAAAAGATATAGAACCGCAGTACAGAAAAGCAAGGTTTGTATGCTCCATTGCTTTTGTGTCCGAACAAATAGAGTTTACGGTAACAGGGTCAGTTGAGGGGCAAATATCCGAAAAACCCGAAGGTGATAACGGTTTTGGATATGATCCCATTTTTTATGTGCCCGAATACGGAAAGACATTCGCCGAGCTGCCGGAGAACGTAAAAAATAAGATAAGCCATCGAGCGAAAGCATTGTTTAAGCTGCGGGAAGAACTTGACAAAATATTTTCTTAATGACATAGGAGTTGGACATAGAATTATGACAAAAGTTTTGGTTATGAGTGACACGCATGGGGATACATCTCTTGCTGAAAAAGTGTTGAAAAAACACTGTGATGTAAATATGGTGATACACCTTGGAGATTACTTCAGAGACGTCGACAGGCTGCACGAACTGTATCCATCTGTGAAATTTGAATACGTGCACGGAAACAGCGACTTTATGATTGGAGACGTACCGGGAGAAAAGCTTATCGAAATTGAAGGACAGCGTGTTTTGCTCACACACGGTCATCGCTATTCGGTTAACTGGGGAGTTGAAAAGCTTAAGACTAAAGCAAGCAATGACAATATCCAATTGCTCCTTTACGGGCATACCCATATATCGCAGGTAATACACGGAAACGGGTACATTATCATGAATCCTGGGAGTATATCCGATCCGCGCGGTGGTGATGATGAATCTTATGCCATTGTATATATAG
>DATCLI010000093.1:0-2102 GCA_036563955.1 Clostridia bacterium
GAATAAAGGAAATACAGGTTTTTAATCAGCATGAAAGGGAAAAAAGCCGGATATGGAAATCGTCAAAAGCCCATGTAAACCAGGTTTTGAGAGCATTGAGGCTGAGCGCCATATATCACCCGGCCATCGAATTTTTCAATCATATGGGAACAGTTCTCATAATAGGGTTCGGCGGATATCTTGCTTCTTTGAACAAAGTCCCTCTGCCGGATATAGTAGCTTTTATTCTGCTTTTAAGCATGTTTTACCAGCCAATAAGCACTCTCGGAAGGGTGAATGAAGATTTA
Source organism: Clostridia bacterium (assembly GCA_036563955.1). Classification (GTDB taxonomy): domain Bacteria; phylum Bacillota; class Clostridia; order DSM-8532; family DSM-8532; genus DTU069. The sequence continues at coordinate 288 of DATCLI010000093.1, forward strand.
CAGAACGCACTGGCAGGAGCGTCAAGAGTGTTTGAGGTTCTTGATACTGAACCGGATGTCAAAGAAAAAGCAGGCGCAGTAAGTGTTGGGAGACTCTCAGGAAGAATAGAATTGGAGAATGTTTCCTTCAGTTACATATCACATCATGATGTGTTAAAGAATATAAACCTTACGATTAATCCGGGAGAACTGGTTGCGATTGCAGGACCGACAGGTGTCGGCAAAACGACGTTGATCAGCCTGCTCGCGCGGTTTTATGATCCCGATGAGGGAAGGATTCTGTTCGACGGTATTGATATCAGGGATATGACGCTGTCTTCACTGCGCGACAATATAAGCATAGTACTGCAGGAGGTGTTCCTTTTCAACGGTACGGTTGCCGACAATATCTCATATGGTGTAAAAAACGCCAGTATGGATGATATTATTAGAGCTGCAAAAATTGCAAACGCGCATGAATTCATTTGTGAAATGGAAAACAGTTATAATACCATAATTGGCGAAAGAGGGATAAAATTATCCGGCGGCCAGAAACAGAGACTTTCGATTGCAAGAGCTGTTCTCAGAAATACTCCTGTATTAATCCTTGACGAAGCCACCGCTTCAGTCGACATGAAAACAGAAAAACTTATTCATGAGGCAATAGACAGCGTTATTCAAAACCGCACGACGATAATGATTGCACACCGGCTTTCCTCAATACGCAAAGCGGATAAAATAATCGTGCTCGATGAGGGAAGGATTGCAGAAATTGGAACGCATGACGAATTAATGAAAAGCGGCGGGGTATATAAAACACTGTGTGAGATTCAAATGCACGGCTGATTATTCATAAACTGAAATCAAATTCTAATCAAACTCTAATTGTTTGTAAACGGAGGCTTAATATTCGATATGTAAAATGCCAGTGTAAAGTTAAATGATTGAAAATATTTGGAGGTGCAATCATGATTACATTGGAACAGGTAGATCAATTAAGGAAAAGGACCAACTGCAGCTATGAAGAAGCAAAGGCTTTACTTGAAAAGCATGACGGCAACGTATTGGACGCAATTGTGGAATTTGAAAAAAACAAAGGCAGAAAAAACTTCGGATTTGATGAGAAATCCTGGAAGAAGCACAGCGGGGATTTTCTCAAAAATGTTTGGGAAATTATTCAGAAGGGCTTTGAAAATAATGTGGTAATTGAGGATAAGAACAATATTTTGTTGTTAAATCTGCCCGTTAATGTTATGATCCTTCTAACTATTATAATACCGCTTGTTATCATTCCAATTATGCTGCTGCTTATGATTCTTGGCTATAAAATAAGCATCAGGAAACAAAAAGGCGAAGAGATAAATCTTACTTCAATGATGAATGATATGGCTGCAAAATTTAAAGGCAATAACCGCTGCGAACAGCATAACCAGTGCTGTGACGAGAGTGTTGCTGGTAAAGAAGATAATGATGATTACAATCATCTGACCATTGAGTAAGCCTCTGCTTTGTTATGGCAAGCAAATATCCGAACGGCATTTATACGGTTGATTGGTATATTATCTCCTGCAAATCCTCCTGCAGTAACACAGGAGGATTTCACTCTTTATCGCTTTGTGTTCCGAAGACTGTAATTACGGTAAAAACTTATGTTATAATTAGGTCAATCACAAGAAATTCTATACGGGGCCTTAACTTGCCGGGAAAAATACTAAATCCGATAATTACTGGAGTGAAGTCAGATGGCTGAAAAGATACTTGTAGTTGAAGACGAAAGCAAAATAGCACGTTTTCTGGAATTGGAGCTAATGCATGAAGGGTACGCCGTAGAGCTTG